>NZ_JBFNXQ010000001.1:0-161832 GCF_041018925.1 Geodermatophilus maliterrae | reverse complement strand
GCGTGGCGGTCCGGCCGCTGCGCGACGGGCCGACGACGAGCAGTCCGCCGGTGCGGCGGAGGTCGACCGTCAGCACCGTCCCCTCGTCCCCGCCCGGCCCGACCGGGAGGGCCCCGGGGAGGCCGGGCGGGACCCCGGCCGGCGCCGGTGCGGTCGCCGGCAGGACCGGGTCGGCCGGCAGCTCGGGGACCCGGAGGGCCAGCGGGCCGTCCGACACCGCGTGCGGGGCCGGGCGCAACGGCCGGGGGAGCGCCACCTGGCACTCGCGCGCCTCCTCCCCGAGCAGCGCGCGTCCGGGTGGCCGGTTGCCGGGGACCGACCGCACCGGGATGCCGGCGACGGCGTAGTCGGCGCGGTCGGGCAGCGGGAGGACCAGCCGGGTCCCCACGGCCGCGGCCAGCCGTCCGCCCGGAACGGCGCGGTCGGCGGTCACGACACAGGTGAGGCCGGCCGCGGCGCCATCGCGGACCAGCCGGAGGAACTCCGCCGACCCCTGGCCGGGCACGGACTCGTCCAGCTGGGCCGTCAGCGCCTCCACGCCGTCGACGAGCAGGAGCACGACCGGGCCGGGATCGCCGGGACCGGCCCGCCGCGCGGCCGTCTCCTCGCCGAGCCGGGTCAGCAGCCGCACCGTGCGGAGGGCATCGGAGGCACCGACCACCGTCCCGGTGTGCGCGAGCCGTGCGGCCTCCGCCCCGAGCGCTCCACCGCCGTGGTCGAGGACGTGGACGTGCAGCCGGTCCGGCGGCAGCTGGGCGACCGCCTCGGCCAGGACGGTCCGCAGCAGCGTGGTGCGGCCGCTGCGGGGGCCGCCCACGGCCAGCCACCCACCGCCGCGGGCCAGGTCGAGGACGAGGGGTTCCCGGGCCTGCCGCTCCGGACGGTCCACCAGCCCGACGAGCAGCTGTGTCGGCGGCCGGTGCGCGGTGCCCGGGTCGGTAGCGGGGCTCGGCGTGAGGTCGGCGGCCTCGAGCCGGTCGGGCAGCGCCGGGCGCCACGGGCGGTGTGGGCGGCGCAGGCCGGTCCGTTCGGCGAGCTCGGTGGTCACGGCGGCGATCCGGGCGAGGTCGGAGGGGACCGCGCCGGTGCCCGTCGTCCCCGAGGCGGGCGGGGGTGCGGCACGAGCGGGCCACTCCCAGCGGCGGACGGCCGGGCCGCTCGCCTCCTGCGGGTCTCCCAGGGCCACGCCCGCCGCCTGGAAGGCCACCGGCCGCCCGCTGCCGATGCGCAGGAAGCCGCGGCCGGGACGGTCCACGGGCACGCTCGCCGCGTCGGGGCCCCCGAGCACGTCGCGGGAGTCGGCGTCGTCGGTGGTGCGCAGGCACAGCCGCAGGGAGCAGTTGGCCCGGATCTCCGGCGAGACGACACCGCTCGGTCGCTGCGTCGCCAGCACCAGGTGCACGCCCAGCGAGCGGCCCCGCTGGGCGATCCCGACCAGGCCGGGGACGAACTCGGGCAGTTCCTCGGTCAGGCCGGCGAACTCGTCCACGACGATCACCAGCCGCGCCAGGTCCACCTCCGGCGGCAGCGTCCCGACGTCGGGGACGCCGGCGGCCGCCAACAGCGCCTCACGGCGGGTGAGCTCCGCGGAGAGCGAGCGCAGGGCGCGGGCCGTGGCCGCTGCGTCCAGGTCGGTCACCACGCCGACGGTGTGCGGGAGGGACACGGCCTCGGCGAAGGCCGCGCCGCCCTTGTAGTCCACCAGCAGGAAGCTGCAGCGGTCCGGCGGGTGCGCCAGCGCCAGCCCGGCGACGAGCGTCCGCAGCAGCTCGGACTTGCCCGAGCCGGTCGTCCCGGCCACGAGGGCGTGCGGCCCGTCGCGGCACAGGTCGACCTCCGCGACGCCGTCCGCGGTGATGCCCAGCCGGGCGCGCAGCGACGTCCGGCTCCGCGACCAGTCCACGGGGACGTCCGCGCCGGTCGCCCCGCCGCCGGCGAGGTCGAGCAGCCGCACCGCGGAGGGCAGCGCCGCGGCCGGCGGGACCGGCGCGAGCGCGGCCAGGTCCCGCGCCAGGCGGGCGGCGACCGCGGGCGGCAGGCGGTCGACGACCAGCTCCGCCCGGTCGCCCGTGCCATCCCGGTCGAGCACTCCGCTGTCCCCGGTCTCGCCGCCCACCTGGAGGACGGCGTCCGCGGTCCCCGCGAGCTGCTCCACCCGTCCGGCGAGACCCACGGTGACCACGCCGGCGTCCCGGGCGCCGCGGAGCGCGGCCCGCAGCACCGGGTCCACCGGCCGGTCGACGACCAGGACCAGCCGGTGCCCGGCTCCCTGCCTCGGTGCCCCCGCCCGCCGGCCCGGGCGCTGGATCCCGCCCGGCTGCCCGGCCAGGTCCGCGAGCCAGGTCAGCAGCGCACCGTCCTCCGCTTCGGCGGACGACTGCTCCTCCGGCTGCACGTGCACCGACCCCGGCGCCACGTGGGGCAGCCAGCGGGCCCAGGACCAGTCCGCGAGCCGCCCGCTCGTGGTCAGCACCGCCACGTCGACGTCCCCGGGTGGTGCGGATGTCACCAGCTGGGCGAGCACCCCTGCCACCACGCCCAGAGCCGGCCCGCGCGGCCCGCTCACGCCGAGGCCGCCGGTGCCGGCCAGGTCCACCGTCACCGGCAGGTCGGCTGCCGGCTCGGGCTCCCGGCGGCCGTCCTCGAGCCGGGACACCCGCGTGACGCCGGGCCCGGTACCCAGGCGGACCACCAGGACCCCGGGATCCCCGGCGCCGCGGTGCCACAGGAGGCTGGTCCGCCGCCGCGCCGCCGCGGTCAGCGTGGCGAGGTCGGGACAGGCCTGACGGGCCGAGCGGACGTCGGCGCGCACCGCCTCGGCCAGGCGTTCGCGCGCCGTCCGCAGCTCCCCGGCGTGGGCCCCCGCCGCCCGTCGCGCACTCCGTGAGCCGCTCCACCGGTCCGATGCCCAGGTGCCGACGGCGACGACCGGGCTGAGCAGCGCGAAGAACAGGAACGTGGGCGCCGACAGGACCCACGCCAGCGACACACCGGCGACCGCGGGCAGGACGACGGCGACCCAGGCGAGGCGGCGCCGGGGCGCGGCCACCGGGGCGTCGGGCAGCCGGACCTCCACGTGGGGGTGCACCGGGGCCGGCCGTGGGGCCGGCTGGACCAGCCACCGTCCCCCCGGGCCGGGGCGGAGCCCGACCGGGCCGTCCCGCGGACCGGTCACCGCCACCGAGCTGGCGCCGACCCGCAGCACGGCCCCGGAGGGCCACTGGTGCGCCTCCCGGCCGAGATCGGTGTCGTCGAGCCGGCTGCCGTTGATGGAGCCCAGGTCGGTGACGGTGATGCCGCCGGCGCCCACGTCCAGCTGCACGTGGCGGCGGGAGACGCCCGGGTCGGGGAGGGGCAGCGTGGCACCGGCGCCGCGGCCGAGCACGTGCCGGCCGGTGGTCAGCGGGACGGTGGTGCCGGCCGCGGGACCACCGACGACGTGCAGCTCCAGCGGGTGCTGCGCCGGTGCGCCCGAGCGCGGGACCGGCCGGCCCAGGCCGAGGACGGCGCCGTGGGCCAGCGCGGGATGGGTCAGCGGCAGCTCCTCGGGCAGCCGGGTGCTGCCCGACCACAGCGCGGCCGGGGGGACGCCGAGGGTCGTCGCGAGCTCGGACAGGACCGCGCCCAGCCGGGCGTCGTCCGCGGCCCGGACCTCGACGTCGACGGCGCCCCCGGGACCGAGGACGGTCCAGCAGCGCGGCTCGGCGGGTGCGGTGGGTGAGGCGGGCACCCGCCGACGGTGGAGCGCGGAGGCGACCCGCGGGGTGGCCGGGCGGGGCCTGTGGACGGCGGACCCTGCTGTGGACGATCGATCGGCCCCGGACCCGCGTCCGGCCTACCGTCCGCTGCCACCGGGGAGGTCCCGGGACGGACAGGAGGAACCATGAAGGTCGACATCGCCACCCTGCAGTCGATGGCCGGGCAGTGCCAGGCCGAGGCCGCCGAGACGGGGTCCCGTCACGCGACCCTGTCGAGCAGCGTCAACACCTCGGTGCTCGACGGGTGGACCGACAGCCAGGCGGCCGTGCAGTTCAGCGCCCTCTACGAGCAGTGGCGGCTCTCGGCGCAGGGGGTGAGCGACGCCCTGACCGGCATGGGGGGCCTGCTCGCGCAGGTGGCCGGTTCCTACCAGCAGCACGAGGCGGACGTGGCCGCCCGGATCGGCGCCCTGCTCTGACCTCCGCCGCGACGGTCAGCCGGGTGGCGCCGCGGCGGGCACCGGGGCCCGCCCGGCGCCCAGCCGCCGGCGCAGCGCCGCGAACACCTCCGGCGCCTTCTCCCAGGGCAGGATCGACAGGATCGCGATGCAGTGCGGCAGGAAGATGATCGTGACGCCGGCGTAGACCATGACGTGGAAGCCGAGCAGCAGCACCACGAGCGCCACCCGCGCCCGGTTCGACCACACCAGCAGCATCAGCGGTGCGGCGAACTCCAGCGCGAGCATCGCGAACTGCAGGGTCATGAGCAGGCCGGGCACCTCGAGCGTCCAGTCGGACAGGAAGGTGCCGCGGCGGACGACGGCGCGGGTCAGCGTGGACCCGGTCGCCCAGTCCCAGCCGCCGAAGCGCGTCTTCGCCCAGGCGGCCAGGAAGTAGGTGAGCATCACGGTGACCAGCACCGCGGCCATCGCCCACCCCGCGGCCTCGGACGAGCGGCGGTCCCGCCAGCGGGCCACGCCGATCGTCGGCAGCACCGCGAGGGCGACGAGGTAGGCGATGCGGTCGTGGTCGACCTTGCCGTAGCTCATCGCGATGACCATCCACTCGAAGTAGAGGAGGAACACCGCGGTACCGAGCAGGCGGGGCGCGCGACCGGTGGCCGCGGCGAGCGCGGCGGCCACCAGCGCCCACTGGACGACGTGGACGACGGTCGAGGTCGGCGTGGGCAGGTTCAACAGCTCGCCGACGACCAGCGGCTGGTAGTAGGCGGTCGGGACGTCGGCGTGCGCGCTCACCCACGCGGTGGTGAGGAAGACGTCCACCGGGATGAACAGGTAGGCGATGGTGCGGAACACCGCGATCCGCGCCAGCGGGACCGGCCGGGTCCACCAGTGGGAGACCGCACCCAGCCGGCCCCGGTCGCCCGTGCCCGGGTGGGCCGCGGGGGTGGGCGCCGGTGCGGACGTGGATCGAGCGCTCACGGGCAGACCTCCAGGTCCTGGTCGACGAGGACCCGGTCGGTCCACTCGCCGGTGAGCGCACCGTCGGTCAGTTCGAAGCGGCGCTGCACCACCTGCACCTCCACGAGGGGCTCGGCGCCGGGGTGGTGCTCGGCGTAGGTGTCGGCGAGCAGGACCAGCAGCGACGGGTCGTCGACGAGGCGGGGCAGCTGGCCCTCGAACTCGGCGCGGCGCAGGCCGACCTCGCCGCCGGAGAGGCGTACCTCCTCGCCGTCCCCGGTGAACCCGACGACGCGGGTGGACACGACGGGGGAGTCGGTGTCGGCGCGGGTCGAGTACATCTTGAACGGGCCGAACGGGAAGGAGGCGTCGGTGCCCCAGACCGTGCCGGCCAGCAACAGGGCCAGGACCACGGAGGAGGCGGCCAGGCGGGTGCGGCGCCCGGTCGGGGACAGCGTCACGACCTCCGCCTCCGCGGGCTCGCCGACGCGGGAGGGGTGGACCACCCGCGCATCGTAGGATCGGCGGCGGTCCAGATGGGTCACCGGCGCGCGTCGTGGCACCTGGCCTCCCGTGCCGGGGCGGTCCGTGTGCGCTGCCGTGTCCGATCACCCCACGACGACGTCGGGAGCGCGCAGATGCAGTTCGGTCGGTACTACGAGGAGTTCGAGGTCGGGGCGGTCTACAAGCACTGGCCCGGGAAGACCGTCACCGAGTACGACGACCACCTGTTCTGCCTCATCACGATGAACCACCACCCGCTGCACCTGGACACCCACTACGCGGCGGAGACCACCGACTTCGGCAGGAACGTCGTGGTCGGCAACTACGTCTACTCGCTGCTGCTCGGCATGAGCGTCCCGGACGTGTCGGGCAAGGCCATCGCCAACCTGGAGATCGAGTCGTTGCGGCACGTGGCGCCGACCTTCCACGGCGACACCGTCTACGGCGAGACGACCGTGCTGGACAAGACCCCGTCGAAGTCCAAGGACGACCGCGGCGTCGTGTACGTCGAGACGATCGGCTACAAGCAGGACGGCACCGTCGTGTGCGTCTTCCGGCGCAAGGTGATGGTGCCCAAGCGCTCCTACGGCGAGGCCCGCGGCGGCGAGCAGCCCGGCCGCCCGGAGCCGGCCGCCCGCTGACCGCCGGCCGGCGGGGCTCACGTCCGCGGAGGCGGGGCCCGGCCGGGCGGCGGCTCAGCCGGGCAGGGCGCCCCAGCCGCGCAGCGTCGCCACGAGCTCCGGCGTGCAGGCCAGGCGGTCGAGGTCGGCGGCGTCGGCGAAGGTGACCGCGTCGGCGTCGTCGCCGGGCGCCGGCTCGGCGGGGCCCCCGGTCAGCGCGCAGACGATGTCGACGACGTCGTAGACCACGCCGTCCCCGGGGATAGTGATCCGCCCGACCGGCTCCCCGGCGCGGACCACCAGCCCGGTCTCCTCGCGCACCTCCCGCTCGACGGCCTCGGCCAGCGACTCACCGGGCTCCACCCGCCCCCCGGGCACCGACCACAGCCCGCGGCCCGGGGCGTTGCGCCGGCGCACGAGGAGCAGCCGCCCGGCGTCGTCGAGCACCACGGCCCCCACGCACGCCTGCACGGGCAGCGCCGCGACGGCGGGCGGACGGGAGTCGTCGCCGGCGGGGGAGGCGGGCACCCGCGCAGGGTACGGCGGCGCGCCGGGCCGCGTCGTCCTGCGCTTGACGGGAGCCCCGAGTGACAGGACGGTGTGACCCGATGAGCGCCTCCCCGGTCTGCCCTCGCTGTGGCGAGCCGCTCGTGGTGCGTCCGGGGGACTCCGCGCAGGCCTGGTGCCACCTGCACGGCGCGGTCACGCCCCTGCACCACACCGCGCTGATCGCCCACGACGCCATCGCCGCCGTCACCGCCGACGCCCGCGTGCCGGCCTGGGTGCCCGACCCCGTGCCCTCGGGCTGGTCGGTCACCGGCCTGGCCTGGGGCGGCGAGCCCGGCGCCCGCGCGATCGTCGTCGGGTGCGCCGGCCCGGCGCCGCTGGGCGGGTCGGCCGAGCTCGTGCTGGTCGCGGAGGAACCGGGCATGGGGGTCGGCTGTGGCTACGCCGGCCTGCCCGGCCTGGATCCCGGTGACGTGATCACCGGGCCCTCCTCGGCGTCGGTCGAGGCCGCCGGCCAGCACGCGCCGCTGTGGGCGGTGCCCACCTCCGACGACCGGGCCGCCTTCGTCGGCGAGGCCTACGGCGTGTGGCTGTGGCTGGTCATGTGGCCGATGTCGGCCGGGTGGCTGCTGGCCGAGGAGATGGAGCTGCTCGACCTGCGCGACCGGCTCTACCCCGACCTGCCGCTCGGTCCGCCCAGCGAGCACCTGCTGCCGGGGGAGTGAACGTGTCCGGTCCCGGTCGGCGTGTCCGCGAGGGGAGCCGTGGGGCCTGTGTTACGCATGGGGTCGGCCTCCGGGCCGAGCCGCGCGGGCACCCGTCCGCGGGTCCGAGCTGATCCCCGGAGGTGGCGGTGCTGAAGAAGGTGCTCGTCTGGCTGGCCGTCGCCTTCGTCGTCTTCTACGTGATCCAGCAGCCGGAGTCCTCGGCCGAGATGGTCCGCAGCGCCGGCACCGCCCTCGGCGACGCCGCCTCCTCGCTCGCCGCCTTCGTCGGCTCCCTCGTCTAGCGGGCCGTGACCGGCCCGGCGCGCTCGGCGGACAGCCGCCCGCCGCGGTGGGCCAAGGACGCCGCCAAGTACCTCCTCCCCGGCGAGGAGGCCGTCGTGGCCACCCGCCGGCACTGGGCGGTCCTGCTCGAGCCGGCCGTCAAGCGCCTGCCCGTGCTGGGCGTCGGTCTGTGGGTGCTCACCCTCGACCCGGAGAACCGGGTGAGCTCCACCGTCGGCGCCCTCGTCGTGCTCTGGGCGCTCGGGTCCTTCGCCCTGCGGGCCGGTGAGTGGTGGATGCGGCACTTCATCGTCACCCGCCGCCGGGTGCTGCTGACCTCGGGCATCGTCGCCCGCACGGTCACGCTGCTGCCCCTGCGCCGCATCACCGACCTGACCTGGAAGGAGACGCTGCTCGGCCAGCTGCTGGGCTACGGCACCTTCCGCTTCGAGTCGGCCGGCCAGCAGCAGGCGCTGTCGCAGATCACCTACCTGCCGCGGGCCGACCGGCTCTACCACCAGGTCAGCGCGCTGCTGTTCAGCAGCGACCGGGGCGGCGCGGCGTCCGGCGACGACGAGGGCAACGCCGAGCCGCCGGGGGACCACGGGCGTGGCCGGCACGACACCCAGCCCATCCCCGGGGCCGGCACCGCGCGCGAGGACGGCCCCGGACGGGCCTGAGCGGCCCGACCGCACCTGGGGGACGCTGGATGCCGATGCGCATCGACCTGCACACCCACTCGTCGGTGTCCGACGGCACCGACGAGCCCACGGCCCTGCTGGCCACCGCCCGCGCCGCCGGCCTCGACGTCGTCGCGCTGACCGACCACGACACCACGGCCGGGTGGGCGGCGGCGGAGACCGCCCGTCCTCCCGGACTGACCGTCGTCCCGGGCATGGAGCTGTCCTGCCGCTGGTTCCCGGCCGGCCGGCCGCCGGTCAGCGTGCACCTGCTGGCCTACCTGTTCGACCCTGCGCACCCCGGCCTGGCCGCCGAGCTGACCAGGCTGCGCGCCGAGCGGCTCAGCCGCGGCGAGCGGATCGTCACCGCGCTCGCCGCCGCCGGCTACCCGGTGGTGTGGGAGCGGATCGTCGCGGCCAGCGGCGGGGGCGTGGTCGGCCGGCCGCACGTGGCCCGCGCGCTGGTCGAGGCCGGCGTCGTCGGGTCCGTCGACGAGGCCTTCACCGAGCTGCTGCACCACCGCGGCCCGTACCACGTCGTCAAGGCCGACACCGACGTCCTCGACGGGATCCGGCTGGTCCGCGCGGCCGGCGGGGTGCCCGTGTTCGCGCACGGCCTGGCCACGAGGCGCGGACGGGTGGTCGACGACGCCGCGATCGCCGCGATGGCCGCCGCCGGGCTGCTCGGTCTCGAGGTCGACCACCCCGACCACGGTCCCGCCGAGCGCGACCACCTGCGCGGACTGGCCGGCGAGCTCGGGCTGCTCACCACCGGCTCCAGCGACTACCACGGCGTCAACAAGACGACGCCGATCGGCGCCTGCACCACCGACCCGGCGCAGTACGAGGCGCTGCTGGCCGCCGGCACGGGGAGCGCGCCGCTGTCGGGCTGACGTGGGAGTCGTCGGTACGGCGGTTAGCGTGGCCGGCATGGCAGGCGCGCAGCTGGAGATGCCGGGCATGCCCCAGCGGCTGTTCCCCGCGACGCCGAGCAAGCTGGCCACCTTCGCCGACTGCCCGCGCCGCTACCGCTACGCCTACGTCGACCGCCCGACCCCGCCCAAGGGCCCGCCGTGGGCGCACAACACCGTCGGCTCGGCGGTGCACGCGGCGCTGCGGTCGTGGTGGGAGCTGCCCCGCGACCGCCGCACCGCCGTCGCCGCCCGGCAGCTGCTGTACGGCGTCTGGTCGGCCACCGGCTTCCGCGACGGCGGGCAGGCCGAGCGCTGGCGGGCGCGCGCCGCGGGCTGGCTCACCGACTACGTGGCCGAGCTCGACCCCGACGACGAGCCGGTGGGCACCGAGCGCCAGGTCGCGGCCACCACGCAGCGGCTGGCGCTGTCGGGGCGGGTCGACCGCATCGACCAGCGCGGCGACGAGCTCGTCGTCGTCGACTACAAGACCGGCCGGGTGCCCAGCACCGACGACGAGGCGCGCGGGTCACCGGCGCTGGCGGTCTACGTCCTCGGCGTCCAGCGCACGCTGCGCCGGCCGTGCCGCCGGGTCGAACTGCACCACCTGCCCAGCGGCACGGTGGCCGCCTTCGAGCACACGGAGCGCTCGCTGGCCAACCACGTCCGGCGGGCCGAGGACGTCGCGGCCGACATCGCCGTCGCGACCACGGCGCTCGAGGACGGCGTCCCGCCCGACGAGGCGTTCCCGGCCGTGCCCGGCCGGCAGTGCGGCTGGTGCGACTTCCGGCCCAGCTGCCCGGCCGGCCAGGCGGCGACGCCGGCCCGCGAGCCCTGGAGCTTCCTGGCGGCCGACGACGACGAGGCCGCGACCTAGGCGCTCGCGGCGGCGTCGGCCGCGGTCCGCTCGAAGCCGGCGCGCACGACCGGCGACAGCCGCGCCCACGTCGGCAGCGCCAGCACCCCGGTGCGGAACGCCCACAGCGCCGCGGTCGCCGCGGTGTCGGTGACCGCCAGTCCCGGCAGGGAGCCCAGCCGCCGCGCCCACGACGGCAGGGTCGCCACCGCCAGCGAGGCGAGCGTCCCCCACGCCGGGCGAGCCGGGGTGAGGAGCTGCACCCAGCGCGGCATCGGCGGGACGACGACGAAGCGCCACGCGTCGCGCGCCGCCGGGGTCACGGCCAGCTCCGGGCGGACCCGGTCGAAGTAGGCGGCAAGCGTGGCCACCGAGTCGGGCACCCCCGCGGCGTCGACGCCGATGAGCTCCGCGGCGACGACCTGCTCGGCCACGTAGCGGTCGGCCTCCTCGTCGGTGACCACGCCGGCGCGGCGGGCGACGTCGAGCAGCGAGTCGACCTCGCAGCAGTGCACCCACAGCAGCAGGTCGGGGTCGTCGACCCGGTAGCTGCGGCCGGTGGTCTCCTCGGTGCCGCCCAGCCGCTGGTGCAGACCACGCACCCGCCGGACGGCGCGCACCGCCTCGCGGCGGGTGCCGAAGGTGAGCGTGTCGACGTACTCGGCGGTGCGGGTCAGCCGCTGCCACGGCGATTCCCGGAACACCGAGTTGCGCGCGACGCCGTCCATGGCGACCGGGTGCAGGGCCTGCAGCAGCAGCGCGCGCAGCCCGCCGACGCTGTACACGGGGTCGGCGTGCACCCGCCAGGTGATGCTGGCGGGACCGAAGAAGCCGAGCCGGTCCTCCTCGTCGGTCCAGTCGCGGGCCGAGGGACGCAGGCCGCTCACGCCGCGGTCCCGGCCAGCGAGGACCAGAAGGACTCGAGCACCTCGACCGTGCGCGGTGGGTTCTCGATGGCGGGGGAGTGGATCGCGGCCGGGATGACCTCGTGGCGGGCGCCGAGGCGGGCGGCCATGTCGGCCTGCGCGGCGGGCGTCCACGCGTCGTCGGCCTCGCCGTGGGCGACCAGCACCGGGACCCCGGTGGCGGCCAGCTCGGCGACCCGGTCGGGCTCGGTGGTCATCGCCGCAGCCATCCCGCGCAGCCCGGCGGCGCTGTTGGCGAGGAAGCGGCGGGCGTAGAAGGCGCGGGTCGGCTCGGGGACCGCCCGGGCGCGGGGGTCGGTCATGGCGAGCTGCTCGAGCGTGGCGTGCACCAGCGGGACACCGCCGGCGTCCAGCAGCGGGCCGAGGTGGTCCAGCAGCTCGACCCGCGGGCCGACCAACCGGGCCGGCCCGGAGCCCAGCAGGGTCAGCGACCGGAAGGCGCCCGGGTCGGCGAGGACGGCGGCGCGGGCGACCAGGCCACCGAAGCTGTGCCCCAGCAGGTGCACGGGCCCGGTCTCCGCCTGCAGCAGGTGGGCGACGGCGACGACGTCGGCGGCGAGCTCGGAGACGGTGTACGCGGCCGGGTCGTCGGGACCGGGGGACTCGAACTGCCCGCGCTGGTCGATCGCCACGACGCGGTGGCCGGAGGCGGCCAGCGGGGCTAGCAGCGGGGCGAAGTCCTCCTTGCTGCCGGTGTACCCGGCCACCATGAGCACCGTGCCGCGCGGCCCGTCGCCGCCGGTGTCGAGCGCCGCCAGCGGGCCGGCCCGGCCGGGGAGGGTGCGCGGCGTCGCGTCGTGGTCGGCGAGCTGGCGCAGGTCGTCAGGGGCGACGGCGAGGGAGAGCGCAGGCGTCTCGGGGCTCCCGGGCAGGACCATGGTCCCCAGTGAACCTCGCGACGGGCGAGCGCGCCGCGGACGGCGGACCTAGCTGTAGCCGACCACCCGGTCGGGCAGGCGGTACACCAGCACGGGGCCCACGACGGAGGTCCGCCCGCCCGGGGCGAGGCCGCCCTCGACGGCCGCGCGGTCCACCTCGCTGCCGGTGGCCAGGTCGCGCAGCACGAAGCCGTCGGCCTCGGGCACCCACACCTGCGTCGTGTCGGTCGCCGACGGCAGGCCGAGGGCGGGCAGCTGCCACACGGGCGCGCCGGTGGTGCGGTCCAGCGCCCGGACGGTGCCGCGGGCCCACACCAGCGCGAGGTCGCCGACACCGGCCTGGTGCAGCACCTCGTCCCCCGGGTCCCCGGCGGCCGCGGGCAGCGGGAGCTGCTGCAGCAGGGCGCCGTCGTCCGGGCGGTGCACGAGCAGGGTGTCGCCGGCGACGACGTCGACGAGCCGGTCGACGCCGGTCAGCCGCACCGTGCCCCCCTCGGGGACGGCGAGGTCGCGGGTCCACCGGGCCTCGCCGGAGAACCCGTCGAACAGACGCAGCTGCACCGCGGCCGAGTCGGGGCAGCGCTGCAGCACGGCCACGCCGGTGCTGCCGACGTCGGACCCGACGAGCCGGCAGCCCTCCGGGGCGACGTAGCGCCAGCGGACGTTGTCGCCCACCGGGTCCAGCACGACGATCCCGGTGGCGCTGCTGGCGAGCACGACCCGGTCGGTACCGGCCAGGACGGCGTCGCCGCGCAGGCTGAGGTTTCGCGTCCAGGCCCGCACGCCGGTGGCCGCGGTCAGCGCGAGGGCCTCGTCGCAGCGGTCCCGGGTGCGGAAGACGGCGACCACCAGCCCGTTGACGGCGGTGACGTCGCACAGCCGCGCGTCGGCCCGCCGGTAGTGCCAGGCCTCCTCGCCGGTGGCGCCGTCGAGCGCGGTGAACCCGTGCGCGTCGGGCACCAGGACCCGCCCGCTCTCGACGACGCGCCGGGGCAGGGGAGCGCCGGCGTCAGCCGACCAGGTCTGCGCCACCTGCGCGGCCGGGGCCGCGTCGGGGACGGCCGGCTCCGGTGCCGTCGTGCTGTCGGTGGCCGCGACGCTCGACCCCCGCCACAGCAGCGTGGCGACGACGACCAGCGCGAGCGTGGCCGCCGTCCAGACCCACACCCGCAGTGGCGGGGGACGCAGCGACGGGGAGCGCGACGCCACCGGCGGACGCCGGTGTCAGGCGGCGGACTCGGAGTCGCCGCCGGAGCCGCTGTCGGACCCGCCCGCGGAGTTGGCCGCCGAGCTGGTCGCGGAGTTCTCGCCGCCACCGCGCTTGGCGCCACCGCGGCGACGACGGCGCCGGCGCGGCGACGAGGAGCCCTCGCCGTCGGCCACGGGGGCCTCGGCGGCGGGCGAGCCACCCTCGGCGGTGGAGGTGTCGTCCTCGGCGGTGGGGGTGTCGTCCTCGGCGGTGGGGGTGCCGCCCTCGGCGTCGGAGCCGCTCCGGGTGCGCCGGCGCGAGCGGGAGCCGGAGCGGGCGGGCCGCTCGCGGTCCTCGCGGGGCTCCTCGCGGGCGGGCCCGCGGCCGGCGCCCCTCGTGCGCTTGCCGGTCTCGCCGAGGTCCTCGAGCACCTCGGCGTCGAGGCCCTCACGGGTGCGCTGGGCCCGGGGCAGGCGGCCGGTCGCGCCCTCGGGGACGTCGAGGTCGCTGTAGACCCACGGGGAGGTGGAGTAGGTCTCCGGCGGGTCGGCGAAGTCGAGGTCGAGCGCCTTGTTGATCAGCTGCCACCGGGGGATGTCGTCCCAGTCGACCAGCGTGACGGCGACACCGGTGCTGCCGGCCCGGCCGGTGCGGCCGATCCGGTGCACGTAGGTCTTCTCGTCCTCGGGGCACTGGTAGTTGACGACGTGGCTGACGCCGGTGACGTCGATGCCGCGGGCGGCGACGTCGGTGGCGACCAGGACGTCGACCTTGCCGCTGCGGAAGGCGCGCAGCGCCTGCTCGCGGGCGCCCTGGCCCAGGTCGCCGTGCACGGCGGCCGCGGCGAACCCGCGGTCGACCAGCTCGTCGGCGACCTTCTGGGCGGTGCGCTTGGTGCGGCAGAAGACCATGACCAGGCTGCGGTCGCGCGACTGCAGCACGCGGGCCAGCAGCTCGGGCTTGTCCAGGTTGTGCGCCCGGTAGATGAACTGCGTCGTCTGCGGGACCGTCGAGCCCTCGTCGTTGCCGTGGGCGCGGATGTGCGTCGGCTGGGTCATGAACGACCGGGACAGCGTCACGATCGGGCCGGGCATGGTCGCGGAGAACAGCATCGTCTGCCGCTTCTCCGGGACCATCGCCAGGATCCGCTCGATGTCGGGCAGGAAGCCCAGGTCGAGCATCTCGTCGGCCTCGTCGAGGACGAGGACCTTGACCTTGCCGAGGACGAGGTGGCCCTGCTGGGCGAGGTCGAGCAGCCGGCCCGGGGTGCCGACGACGACCTCGACGCCGGCCTGCAGCGCCGAGACCTGCGGCTCGAAGGCACGGCCGCCGTAGATGGCCTGCACGCGGGTGCCGCGCTTCCTGCCGGCGGTGGCCAGGTCGCGGGCGACCTGTACGCACAGCTCACGGGTGGGGACGACGACCAGCGCCTGCGGGACGCCGTCGCCGCCCTCGGCCGGCGGGACGATGCGCTGCAGCAGCGGGACGCCGAAGCCGAGGGTCTTGCCGGTGCCGGTGCGGGCCTGACCGATGAGGTCGTGGCCGGCCAGTGCCAGCGGGAGGGTGAGCTCCTGGATGGCGAAGGTGCGGGTGATGCCGACCTCGGCCAGCGCCGCGATGACGTCGGGGTGCACGTCGAAGTCGCTGAACAGCGGGCTGTCCTCGGCGACGGGGGCGCCGCCGAGCTGCTCGACGGTCTGCTCGAGCTGCTCGGGGGCCGGCGCGCCGGTCTCGGCGTGGTCGAGCTCGGGAGTGGTGGGGGTGCTCTCGATGGAGGTCAGTGGTCTCGCCTCTGGTCGGCTGGGGGAGCGGCCGGGGGCGACGTCGACGTCGCCCGGCACTCCGCGGTCGGGTGTCGCGGGAAGTGCGTTCCAGCGCCGACGCGGCCAGCGGACCGGGTGGACCCCCGGGGACGGCCCCTCGCCCGGGATGACTCCCCAGGGCGTCGCGGGGCGTTCGTCAGCGCACAGATACCAGCGAGCCTGGCGGCCCGCTTGTCCCCATGGTAGCGCGGACAGCGGTTAGCCTCGGTCGCCGCGCGGGGGACGCCTCGCGACCTCCCCCTCCCGGGGTGGGTGTGCGCGGCACCGACCTGCGCCGGAGGCGCCCACGACCACCGCCCGGAGGCGCCCGTGACCACGGTCGAGACCCGAGCCGTCGTCGACCTGCTCGGCGTGCTGGCCTACGCCGAGCTGACGGCGTTCGACCGGCTGGCGGAGGACGCCCGCATGGCGCCGACCCCGGCCGGCCACGCCGCACTGGCCCGCATGGCCGCCGCCGAGATCGGCCACCACGACCGGCTGGTCCGGCGGCTGGGCGAGCTGGGTGCCGACCCGGCCTGGGCGATGGCCCCCTTCGTGCCGGCGCTCGACGGGTTCCACGCCAGCACCCGGCCGCGGACGTGGCTCGAGGGCCTGGTGAAGGCCTACGTCGGGGACGGGCTGGCCGCCGACTTCCACCGCGAGATCGCCGGGTTCCTCCCCGAGCCGGACCGGTCGCTCATCCTCGAGGTGCTCGCCGACACCGGCCACGCCGACTTCGCCGTCCGCGAGGTGCGCGCCGCGATCGCCGCCGAGCCCGCGCTGGCCGGCCGGCTGGCGCTGTGGGGACGTCGGCTGGTCGGGGAGGCCATCTCCCAGTCGCAGGCGGTCATCGCCGACCGCGAGCAGCTGGCCCGCCTGATCACCACCGGCACCGGGGACGTCGCGGGCATCGGGCGACTGATCGACCGCATCACCGCCGCGCACACCGAGCGGATGCGGACCCTGGGCCTCAACCCCTGACAGACGCCGACGGGGCGCCCCCGCGGCTGCGGGACGCCCCGTCGGGACGCGGTCCTCGCTCAGGCTCCGCCGGCGACGAAACCGACCCGGCGCTGGTCGGCCTGGGCGATCTCCACGTAGGCGATGCGGTCGACCGGGACGAGGACGCGGCGCCCGCGCTCGTCCTCCAGGGTCAACAGCCCGTCCTTCGTCGCACCGCCCATGGCGGCGGCCACGTCGGCAGCGATCTCTTCAGGGGTCTTCGGGCTGTCGACGACCAGCTCCCGGGGGGAGTGCTGGACACCGATCTTGACTTCCACGGGGGATGCCTCCTCGGGTTGCACGGCTGACGACCACGCTAGTCCAGCGCCGGTCGGGCGGCCCCGCCGCGCGGGTGCGCCGACAGCGAACGCGCAGCCTGCACGGACCTGGCGCGAGCCTGCGAGGGTGGGGAGGACGGGCGGCCCTCCTGCAGGGTCCCGCCGCGAGCGTCCGAGTGGTGGGGGGCAGGGGGGTCCTCCTTCAGCCGGTGGCCGGCTCGCCCTCGACCCGCGGGAACCGGGAGATGCCGCGCCAGGCCAGCGACGACATGAGCGACACCGCCTCCTCGCGCGGGAGCGTGCCCTTCTGGGCCAGCCACCAGCGGGCGCTGGTCTCGGCCAGCCCGGTCAGCCCCGAGGCGAGCAGGTGCGCCTGCTCGGGCGAGCTGCCGGTGTCCCCGGCGATGACCTCGGCGACGGCCTCGACACACGCCCGGTTGCCGCGGTCGACGAGCGCGCGGACCTCGTCGTCGTTGCGCAGGTCGGACTCGAAGACCAGCCGGTAGGCTCCGCCCTCGGCGTCGACGAAGTCGAAGTAGGCACCCACCGCGCCGTGCACCCGGTCGCGGTTGTCCTGCGTGCCGGCCATGGCCTCGCGCACCCGGTCGGTGAGCTCGGTGACCTGCTGCTCGAGGAGCGCCAGGTACAGCTCCCGCTTGCCGGGGAAGTGCTGGTAGAGCACCGGTTTGCTGACGCCGGCGCGGTCGGCGATGTCGTCCATCGCCGCGGCGTGGAAGCCGTGGGCGACGAACACCTCCTGCGCAGCCTGGAGCAGCTGCAGCCGCCGGGCACCCCGGGGCAGCCGCGAGGTGCGGCGGACGGGGACCGGGCGTGAGGACTGCATGGCGCGGAGGATGTTACCGGCGGGTCACCGGCCGCACGCGGGGCGTCGGCCTGACATACGGTCGCCGGGTGCCCGAGGCCTCCCGCACGCGCACCCGCCGAGCCCCGGCGCCGCCCACCGTCGCGCCGTCGTCCACCGCGCGCCCGTCGACGGCGCCGCTGCCGCCGACCGACCCCCCGCCGCCGGCCTGGCCGGGCGCGCAGCTGCCCGTCCGGGGCGGCGCGGTCCACGTGCGCACCACCCCGTGGGCCGGCCGGCCCGGCGCACCGCGGGAGCGGGCGCTCTACGTGCACGGCCTCGGCGGGGCCTCCACCAACTGGACCGACCTGGCCGCCCTGCTCGCCGTCCGCTGTGAGGGCTGGGCGCTCGACCTGCCCGGCTTCGGGCGCTCCTCGCCGACGCCCGGCGGCTCCTACTCCGTCGGTGGCCACGTGCGGGCCGTCGTCGAGGTGCTCGAGCACGTCCGGGCGCAGCCGGGGGAGGCCGCCGGCCGGCCGGTGCACCTGCTCGGCAACAGCCTCGGCGGGCTGGTCACCCTGCTGGTCGCCGCGCGGCGACCGGACCTCGTCGCCTCCCTGACGCTGGTCTCCCCGGCGATGCCGGTCTACCGCGTGCCGCAGGCCTTCGGGCGGGCGCTGCTGCTGGTCCTGCTGCCCGGTGTCCCGTCGCTGGCCGAGCGGCGGCTGGCCGGGGTGACCCCGGAGCAGTCGGTGCGCGGGATGCTGCAGATGTGCTTCGGCGACCCCGCGCGGGTCCCGCGCGAGCGGCTCGACGCCGCCGTCGAGGAGATGCGCGAGCGGACGTCGCAGGCGTGGGCCAGCCGGGCGCTGGTCCGCAGCATGCGCGGGCTGATCACCTCCTACCTGCGGGTGGGCCGGGCCAACGCCTGGCGCCTGGCCCGCGCGCTGCGCGTGCCGACGCTGGTCGTGTGGGGCGACCGCGACCGCCTCGTCGACCCGCGCCTGGCGCCGCGCCTGGCCGCCGCCGTCCCCGGCGCGCGGCTGCTGGTCCTCGAGGGCGTCGGTCACGTGGCGATGCTCGAGGCGCCCGAGGAGACGGCGCGTGCGGTGCTCGGCATGCTCGAGGACGCCGCGGCGGAGGCCCCGGCCGGCACCTCCGCGGACACGGCGGCTCCCGAGGAGCGGGCCGGCTGACCCACGGCGCGCCCCCGACCCGGGTGGGCCCGTCTCCGCAGGGGCCGTGAGAACCTGACCGAGGACGCGTGGTGACGGCCCTCGGCCGCCTGCGTGACCGGCAGGACGAGACGCGGCCGGCCCCGAGCGCCCGGCCGCAGGGACGGGTGAGGAGGCCGCTGTGGCAGGACCCCCCTCCGGTCGGCCGCCCGGTCCGGAGCCGGTCCGCGGCCTGCCCCGCGTCCCGCCCCCGCCGGCACGGCGTCCGGGAGCCCGGGAGACGCCCGCGCCGCCGGCCCGTCCCTCCTCCCCTCGCCCCCCGGCGCGGTCCCGACCGGCCGGGCCGCTGGTCGCCCGCCGCGACCCGCTCGCCGTCCGCGAGGACGCCGGACGGCGTCCCGCCGGGTCCCGGCCGGTGCCGCCGCGCCGCCCCGCCGGCCGGCTGCGCCGCTTCGTCGCCCGCCACGGCTGGCGGGCCTACGCCATCCCGCTGCTCACCGTCGCCACCGTGCTGACCCTCGTCGACTTCGTGCTCACCGCGGGCGGGAGCGAGCCGGCCCCCACGGCCGTCGTCACCGGCACCGGTGCACCCGCCGGCGAGACGCCGGCCGGCACGGCGGCGACCACGTCCCCGCCCGCTCCTCCAGCCCCGGCCGAGGGTGACGCCGGCCCGACCGACGTGCCCCCGGCGACCACCGCCGTGACCTACGTGGAGCAGGGCGCCGGCAGCGTGACGGTCGTCCCCGGCAGCTCCGCCGTCCAGGGCAGCGGTCCGCTGCAGCGCTTCGTCGTCGAGGTCGAGGACGGCATCGGTGTCGACGGCGCCGCGTTCGCCGCCGCGGTCGAGGCCACGCTCGGCGACCCGCGCTCGTGGGGGAGTGGCGGGCGGATGTCGTTCCAGCGGGTCGGCGAGGCCGAGGCGGCGGCCGGCGACTACGACTTCCGGGTCAGCCTGGTCAGCCCCGGGAGCATGGAGCGCTACTGCCCGGGCGTGGGCACCGGCGGCTACACCTCCTGCCGCTACGGCGAGCGCGCCGTCATCAACCTGGCCCGCTGGGAGACCGCCGTCCCGCACTACGACGGTGACATCGCCACCTACCGGCAGTACGTGGTCAACCACGAGGTGGGCCACGCCCTGGGCAACGGCCACCAGGAGTGCCCGGGGCCCGGTCAGGTGGCGCCGGTCATGCAGCAGCAGACACTCGGCCTCGACGGGTGCGTGAAGAACGCCTGGCCGTACGCGTAGGCAGCGTGTCGAAAGGCCTGGGAGGGCAGGGACTCCGGGTCTAGGCTCTCCCTCGGTGCGCCGGGAAGCCTGGTCGGCAGTCGTGTCCGCGACTCCGATCGGAGCACCTCGATGGCCGTCCCTGCCGGCGTCCCCGCCCTGCGTGCCGAGCGCCTGACCAAGCACTTCGGCGGCACCCACGCCGTCGAGGACCTCACCCTCGAGGTGCCGGCCGGCGAGGTGTTCGGCTTCCTCGGCCCGAACGGCGCGGGCAAGTCCACGACCATCCGGATGCTGCTCGGGCTGTTGCGCCCCACGTCGGGGCAGGCGTGGGTGTTCGATACACCCGTCGCGGACGTCGAGCAGGCGCACGTGCACCTCGCGTACGTGCCCGCCGACGTCGCGCTGTGGCCGTCGTTCACCGGCCAGGAGTGCCTCGACCTGCTGGCGGGGGTGGGCCCGGGCACCGACCTCGGCTACCGGGCCGAGCTGGTCGAGCGGCTCGGGCTCGACCCCGGGAAGCGGGCCCGCGCCTACTCCACGGGCAACCGGCAGAAGGTGGCGCTCGTGGCGGCCTTCGCCACCCGGGCGCCGCTGCTGGTGCTCGACGAGCCCACCAGCGGCCTGGACCCGCTGATGGAGCGGGAGTTCCGGCGCTGCATCGGCGAGGCGACCGGGCGGGGCCAGACGGTGTTCCTCAGCTCCCACCAGCTGGCCGAGGTCGAGGCCGTGTGCACGCGGGTCGGGATCCTCCGCGCCGGGCGGCTGGTCGAGGTCGCCGGGCTCGAGGAGCTCCGCCGGCTGCGCCGCTCGGAGGTCACCGTCGACCTGGCCCGCCCCGCGCCGGGGCTCGAGTCGCTGTCCGGCCTGCCCGGCGTGGCCGACGTCCGCTGGAGCTCGCCGCTGCGGCTCACCCTCGCGCTCACCGGGCCGCCCGGGCCGGTGCTCCGCGCGCTCGGCGAGGCCGACGTCGTCCGGCTCGACGTGCGCGAGCCGACGCTCGAGGAGATCTTCCTCGACTACTACGGCCGGGCGGCGGCGTGAGCACCCGGACCCCGCCCCGCACCGCGCCGTCCACCGAGCGGCCCGCGCTCCGGCGGGCCGGAGCCGCCGTCACCGGCGGGCTGGTCCGGGAGCTGCGCCGCGGCACCGTCGTCGTCGCCGTGGTCTGCGGCGGGCTCGCCGGCTTCGTGGCGCGGGAGTACGAGCGGACCCTCAGCGGCGCGGTCGGCGCCGACTCGCTGGCCGCGCTCGCGGAGAACCCGGCCATCCGCACGCTGTTCGGCCCACCGGTGGCCCTGGACGACCCCGGCGGTTTCACCGTCTGGCGCACCGGCACGGTGCTCGCCGTCCTGGCCGGTGTCTGGGCCGCGCTCGCCGCCACCCGCGTCACCCGCGGCGAGGAGGACGCCGGGCGGGCCGAACTCCTGCTCGCCGGGCGCATCCGCCTGACGTCCCTGGTGCGACGCGCGCTGGCGGTCGTCCTCGGGGCCGGAGCGCTCGTGGGCGCGGCCCTGACCCTCGGCACGCTGCTCGCCGGCACCGCGGCCGCCGGCGCCGTCCTCTTCGGGGCGCTGGTCGGCGGCACGGCGATGGTCGGCGGCGCCCTGGGCGTGCTGGCCGGGCAGCTGCTGCCCGAGCGCCGCGCCGCCTCGGGGCTCGCCGTCGGGCTGCTCCTCGCCGGCCTACTCACCCGCATGGTCGGGGACGGCGTGCCGGCCCTGTCCTGGCTGCAGTGGCTGAGCCCCTTCGGGCTGGTCGCTCGGGTGGCGCCCTACGCCGGGGACCGGGTGGCGCCGCTGCTCGTGCTCGCCGCGCAGGTCGCCGTCCCGTCCGTGGCGGCCGTGGCCCTCGCCGGGTCACGGGACGCCGGCACCGGACGCTGGCGGGGCCGCGACCGCCCTCGGGCGCCGAGCCGGCTGCTGCGGTCCCTCCCCGGTCTGGCCGTGCACCGCACCCGCCGGCCGACGGCGACCTGGTCGGCCGGCGTGGCCGCCTACTTCCTGCTCATCGGACTGCTGGCCACGGCGATGGTGGACTTCCTGCGGGACAACCCCGTCTTCGCGCAGATGGCCGCCGCGGCCGGGTTCGCGCGGCTGGCCTCCGTGCAGGGCTACGCCGCGTCGCTGTTCTCGCTGCTCGCCGTGCCGGTGGGCGCCTATGCAGCGGGGCGGGTGGCGGCCGTCGCGGCCGACGAGGCGGCGTCCCGGCTCACGCTGCTGTACTCCCGGCCGGTCTCGCGGGTGCGCTGGGCGACCTGGGAGACCGCGGTCGTCGCCGTCGGCACCGTGCTGGTGGCTGCCGCCGCGGGCGTGGCCGCGTGGGCCGGCGCGACGTGGGTCGGCGCCGGGCTCGGCCTCGGGGAGGCGCTGCGCGGCGCGCTGTCCGTCGTCCCCGTCGCCCTGCTGTGCCTCGGTGCGGGGCTGCTCGCGCTGGGCTGGGTGCCATCGGCCGTCCTCGCCGTGGGGGTCCTGCCCGCCGCGGGCGGCTACCTGCTCCTGGTGCTCGCCGACAGCTTCGGCTGGCCGGCCTGGGTCCGGGAGGTCTCGCCGTTCGCGCACCTGGCGGCCGTCCCCGCCGAGCCGGCCGACGTCGCCGGGACCGCCGGGATGCTGGCCGTCGCCGTGGTCCTGGGTGTGGTCGGGATCGTCGGCTACGCCCGCCGGGACCTCCGCGGCTAGGGGAATCAGCATGGCTGCCACCCTGTTGTGCGGAGGAACGCAGGCCCCACCGGGGCCGCTGGTCGAGACCTGAGGAGCAAGCGTGTCCCTGCCACCCCTGGTGGAGCCCGCCGCCGACCTGTCGATCGACGAGGTCCGCCGCTACAGCCGCCACCTGATCATCCCGGACGTCGGGATGGACGGGCAGAAGCGGCTCAAGAACGCGAAGGTGCTCGCCGTCGGCGCCGGCGGCCTCGGCTCCCCGGTGCTGATGTACCTGGCCGCGGCCGGCGTCGGCACCCTCGGCATCGTCGAGTTCGACGTCGTCGACGAGTCCAACCTGCAGCGGCAGATCATCCACGGGCAGTCCGACGTCGGCCGGTCGAAGGCCGAGAGCGCGCGCGACTCCATCAAGGAGATCAACCCGCTGGTCGACGTCCGGCTGCACGAGACGCGGCTCGACAGCGACAACGTGCTCGACATCTTCGGCCAGTACGACCTGATCGTCGACGGCACCGACAACTTCGCCACGCGCTACCTGGTCAACGACGCCTGCGTGCTGCTGGACAAGCCCTACGTGTGGGGCTCGATCTACCGCTTCGACGGGCAGGTCTCGGTCTTCTGGAACGAGCACGGGCCCAACTACCGCGACCTCTACCCGGTCCCGCCGCCGCCCGGCATGGTCCCCAGCTGCGCCGAGGGCGGCGTGCTCGGCGTCCTGTGCGCCACCATCGGCGCCATCCAGGCCACCGAGGCGGTCAAGCTCATCACCGGCATCGGCGAGACGCTGCTCGGCCGGCTCATGGTCTACGACGCCCTGGAGATGACCTTCCGCACGATCAAGGTGCGCAAGGACCCCGAGGCCGAGCCGATCACCGGGCTCATCGACTACGAGGCCTTCTGCGGCGTCGTCTCGGTCGAGGCCCAGGAGGCGGCCGCGGGCTCGACGATCACCGTCGACGAGCTCAAGGACATGATGGACGCGGGCAAGGACTTCGAGCTGATCGACGTCCGCGAGCCCAACGAGTACGAGATCGTCTCGATCCCCGGTGCGAAGCTGATCCCGAAGGACGAGATCCTCTCCGGTCGGGCGCTGGCCGAGCTGCCGCAGGACAGGCCGATCGTGCTGCACTGCAAGACCGGCGTGCGGTCGGCCGAGGTGCTCGCCGCGGTGAAGAACGCCGGCTTCCGGGACGCCGTGCACGTCCAGGGCGGCGTGACGGCGTGGGCCACGCGCATCGACAAGACGCTGCCCACCTACTGAGGAAGGACCCCCTCGCCCCCCGCCGCTCGCAGGCTCGCGGCGGGGCCGTGCAAGGGGCCGTTCCAGTACGTCACCGAGGGCCCGGCTCCTGCACTGCGGGTGCCGGGCCCCCGGCGTCTGTGTTGACTGGACGACGTGCCCGCACCCCCGGATGCCACCGAGCTGCTCGAGCTGTTCCAGCGCGCCCAGGCCGCCTTCACCGACCGGGTCGACGCCGTCGAGCCGGGGCAGTGGGACCTCGAGGCGCTGCCCGGCTGGACGGTCGCCGACCTGGTCGCCCACCTCGTCGGCGAGGGGCACTGGGTGCCCGGCCTGCTCGCCGGCGAGCCCGTCGACGACGTCGCCGCCCGCATGCCGCACGGCACCTCCGCACTGCTGGGGGAGGACCCGCTGACCGCGTGGGAGTCCGTCGCGGACGAGGCGCTGGCCGCCGTCGCCGCGGCCGGGGACCTCACCGGCACGGTGCACCTCTCCCGGGGTCCCACGCCGGCGCACGAGTACGTCGAGGAGCTCACCGCCGACCTCACCGTGCACTCGTGGGACCTCGCCCGCGCCACCGGGGGTGACGAGCAGCTCGACCCCGCGCTGGTGCGTGCCGCGGAGGCGCTGGCGGACCGGTTGCCCGCCGACGGCCTCCCGGGCCTGTTCGACCCGCCGGTCGAGGTGCCCGACGGTGCGTCGCCGCAGGCCCGGCTGCTGGGCCGCTTCGGCCGCCGGGCATGACCCGTGGACGCCGCTGACGTCGACGAGGCGGTCTACGACTGCGTCGAGCGGATCCCGCCGGGCCGGGTGAGCACCTACGGCGCGATCGGCCGGCTGGTCGGCGTCGGCCCCCGGCGGGTGGCCCGGGCACTCTCCGCCGGTGGGGGAGCGGTGCCCTGGTACCGGGTGCTGCGCGCCGACGGGACCTGCGCCGAGCCGGTGCGGGTGCGGCAGCTGGAGCTGCTGGCCGCCGAGGGCGTGCCGGTGCGCGGCGGCCGGGTCGACCTGGAGGCGGTGGGCTGGCCGTGACGGACGTCGACCTCCGTGCGCTGGAGCCCGCGGACGCCCTGCTGCTGCGCGTCGCCACGTGGCTCGACGTCAACTGGGGCGGCGAGCGGATCTCCCTCGCGCAGGTGGACGCCGACCCGCTGCTCGCCGAGTACTGCCGGTTCCGGCCGGACGGCGGCGACTTCGGCCTCGTGTCCGCCTCCGGGGACCCGAGCACCGGCGTCGTGTGGGTCAAGCACTTCCCGCCCGACCGCCCCGGCTACGGCTTCGTGCGCGCCGGCGTCCCCGAGCTCAGCGTGTGCGTGCTGCCGGGCTACCGCGGCGCCGGGACCGGCGGTGTGCTGCTCCGCGCGGCGGTGGCCGAGGCGCGACGCCGGTCGATCGGCGCGCTGAGCCTGAGCGTGGAGGACGGCAACCCGTCGCGCCGGCTCTACGAGCGCCTGGGGTTCACGTCCGCGCCGTCGGCCCGGCATCCCGGGACGATGCTGCTGCCGCTGACGGGACGACGGCACGGGCCGCCCGGGCCCGGTGCTCCCGCGGGCTGATCCCCCGCTCCCGGGTGGAGGCCGCGGTCAGCGCGAACGGTGTCCGGACCCGGTGGAACAGCGTCCGTGCCGTCGTGTGCCTCCTCGCGGCGGCCCTCGCCGCCGCGCCGTCGGTCCGAGCGGACCGAGGCGCTGTCGGCGGTCCGTGGTGTCATCGACGGGTGGCACTGCGGGGGGACGAGGCAGCGCCGGTGTACCGGCTCGTGCAGCCGGCGCCGGCGCCGGCGCGGCTGCCCCGGCTCGACCCCACGCAGCAGGCCGTCGTCGACCACCCGGGCGGGCCGCTGCTGGTGCTCGCCGGTCCCGGCACGGGCAAGACGACCACGATCGTCGAGGCGGTCGCCGCGCGGATCGACCGCGGCGTGGACCCCGAGCGGGTCCTCGTCCTCACCTTCAGCCGCAAGGCCGCCGCCGAGCTGCGCACCCGCATCGCCGCGCGGGTGGCGCGCACCATCCGCGAGCCGCTGGCCCGCACCTTCCACTCCTACGCCTACGGCGTGCTGCGCCGGTCGGCGCTGCTGCGCGGGGAGGCGCCACCCCGCCTGCTCACCGCCGCCGAGCAGGACGCCGTCGTCGCCGAGCTGCTGCGCGGTGACCTCGCCGGTGAGGGCGCGGTGCGCTGGCCGGCGTCGCTGCTGCCCGCGCTGGCGACCGCCGGGTTCCGCGGCGAGCTGCGCGACCTGCTGCTGCGGGCCACCGAGCGCGGGGTCGACCCCGACCTCCTGGCCGGCTGGGCCCGCGAGACCGGCAACGAGGCGTGGCTGCACGTGGCCGCGTTCCAGGAGCAGTACGAGGCGGTCACCGCCTTCTCCACCGCCGGCGGCGGCGACGCGTCCGGCTACGACCCCGCCGAGCTGGTCCGCGCCGCGATCGCCGAGCTCGAGGACGACCCCGAGCTGCTGCGCGCCGAGCGCGAGCGGGCCCGCTGGCTGTTCGTCGACGAGTACCAGGACACCGACCCCGCGCAGGTCGAGCTGCTCGAGCTGCTGGCGGGGGGAGGGGGCGACCTGGTCGTCGTCGGCGACCCCGACCAGGCGGTCTACGCCTTCCGCGGCGCCGAGCCGCGCGGCATCGTCGAGTTCCCCGACCGGTTCCGCACGGTCGACGGCCGGCCCGCCGGGCGGCTGTCGCTGGGCGTGTGCCGCCGGTCGGGTCCGGGGCTGCTCGCGGTCAGCCGCCGGGTCGCCGAGGCGCTGCCCGGCCCGTGGGAGCACCGCCGCCTGCAGGCCGTCCCGGGGGCCGAGGAGGGCACCGCGGAGGTGCACGTGTTCGGCTCGGCCAGCGTCGAGGCCGCCTACGTCGCCGACGTGCTGCGCCGGGCGCACCTGGTCGACGGCGTCCCCTGGTCGGGGATGGCCGTCGTGGTGCGCACCGCACTGGCCATCGGCCCGCTGCGGCGCGCCCTGACGTCGGCCGGTGTCCCCGTCGAGGTCTCCACCGACGACCTGCCGCTGGCCGCCCAGCCGGCCGTCGCGCCCCTGCTGGCCGCGCTCACCGCGCTGCTGCCGCGACCGGGCACCGAGCCCGGCGCGCTGGCGCTCGACGAGCCCGGCGCCGAGGCGCTGCTGGCCTCCGCGCTGGGTGGGGCCACCGTCCTCGACCTGCGCCGGCTGCGCCGCGCGGTGCGCATCGCCCAGGCCCAGCGGGGTGTCGACGCCGACGAGCGGGGCGCGCCGCTGGCCACCGCGCTGGCCGACCAGACCCTGCTCGTGGAGATCCCCGAGGCGGTCGCCCGCCCGGCGCACCGGGTGGCCGGGGTGCTGGCCGCCGGCCGCGTGGCGCTGGCCCGCGACGGCTCGGCCGAGGACGTGCTGTGGGCCATGTGGCAGCGCAGCGGCCTGGCCGGCACGTGGGCCCGCGCCAGCGCCGTCGGCGGGTCCGCGGGCGCGGCGGCCGACCGCGACCTCGACGCCGTCGTCGCGCTGTTCGACGCCGCCGCCGGCTTCGTCGACCGGCTGCCCTCGGCCACCGTGGGCGCCTTCGTCGAGCACCTCTCGGCGCAGGAGCTGCCCGGCGTGACCGGCGCCGTCCGGGAGGGCCTGCCCGACGCGGTCCGGCTGCTCACCGCGCACGCGTCCAAGGGCCTGGAGTGGGACCTCGTCTGCGTCGCCGGAGTGCAGGAGGGCATCTGGCCCGACCTGCGCGACCGCGGCACGCTGCTGGGCACCGAACTGCTGGTCGAGCGGGTCGCCGGCATCGACGGTGCGTCGCTCGACCGGCGCACCCAGATGCTGGCCGAGGAGCGGCGGCTGTTCTACGTCGCGGCCACCCGGGCCCGCCGCCGGCTCGTCGTCACCGCCGTCGAGGGCGCGCTCGACGGCCCGGACGCCGGGGCCACCGCCTCCCGCTTCCTCGACCTCGTCGTCCCCCCGCCGGAGGAGGGCCGGCCGCTCACGCCGCTGCCGCGCTCGCTGCGGCTGCCGGCGCTGGTCGCCGACCTGCGCCGGGCGGTCAGCGACCCCCAGACCGACCCGGCCCGCCGCTCGGCGGCCGCCGCCGTGCTGCGCCGGCTGGCCGACGAGGGCGTCCCCGGCGCCTCCCCGGCCGACTGGTGGGGCCTCGCACCGCTGTCGGACGACGCGCCGCTGGTGCCAGCGGACGACCCGGTGCGGGTGCGGCCCTCGGCGATCGAGACCTTCCAGCGCTGCCCCCTCACGTGGGTGCTCGGTGCGGTCGGCGCCGAGGCCTCGCCCGACGCCACCCGCACGGTCGGCACGGCGGTGCACGCGGTGGCGCAGCAGGTGGCCGAGGGGCTCCCGCCGGCCGAGGCCCCCGCCGCGCTGGCCGCCGAGCTCGACGCCCTCGACCTCGGGCCCGGCTGGGCCGACCAGCGGCAGCGCACCGCCGCCCGCGACATGCTCGACCGCTTCCTGCGCTGGCACGCCGGCAACCGCCGCGAGCTGGTCGCCGCCGAGGCCGACTTCGACGTCGTCGTCGGCCGGGCGCGCATCCGCGGCCAGGTCGACCGGCTCGAGCGCGACGGCGCGGGCCGGCTGGTCGTCGTCGACCTCAAGACCGGCCGCAGCGTCGCCAAGGAGATCGACACCCACGGGCAGCTGGCCGCCTACCAGGTGGCCGTGGCCGCCGGCGCCTTCGGCGAGCACGGCAGCGAGCCCGGCGGTGCGGCGCTGCTGCAGGTCGGCTCCGGCGCGAAGGCCAAGGAGCAGGCCCAGGAGCCGCTGCCGGCCGAGGTGCCGGTGGGCGAGACCTGGGCCGGCGAGCTGGTCGCCGAGGTCGGCGAGGGGATGGGCGCGGCCACCTTCGCGGTGCGCACCGGCAGCCACTGCTCCCGCTGCCCGGCGCGGCGCAGCTGCCCGCTGCACGAGCGCGGCCGGCAGGTCACCGGATGACACCTCGAGGCACGAGGCCCCGTCCAGGGCTCCCTCGCGGGCCTGCGAGCGGAGGGGAGAGCGGGGTCCTCGAACAGCTCTCCTTCGACGACGACCTCTTCGGGACCGCGCCCGAGCAGGTCCGCCGGCGCCGGCTGCTCACCCCCGCCGAGGTCGCCGCGCGGTGCGGGCTGTCCTACGCGCCCTCGCCCGAGCAGGCCGGGGTCGTGTCCGCGCCGGCCGACCGGCCGCTGGTCGTCGTCGCCGGGGCCGGGTCGGGCAAGACCGAGACGATGGCTGCCCGCGTGTGCTGGCTGGTGGCCAACGAGCTGGTCGCGCCCGACGCGATCCTCGGGCTGACCTTCACCCGCAAGGCCGCCAGCGAGCTCAACGAGCGCATCAAGATCCGCCTCGGCGCGCTCGCCCGGCACCCGGAGACCGACCCGGCACTGCGGGAGCGGCTGGCCGTGGCGGTGCCGACGGTGTCGACCTACCACGGCTACGCCGCGTCGCTGGTGTCCGAGCACGGCCTGCGGATCGGCGTGGAGCCCGGCGCCGGCGTGCTCGGCCCGGCCATGTGCTGGGGACAGGCGGCCGCCGTGGTGAACGGCTGGACCGGCGACATGGACGACGTCCCGCTCACCCCGCTGACCACGGTCGAGGACGTCCTCACGCTGGCCGGCGAGCTCGGTGAGCACGACATCAGCCCGGCCCGGCTGCGCGAGTGGACGGCGCAGCTGCAGGCGCGGGTCGCCGGTTACCCCGACGCGCCCCGCAAGCGCGGTCCCTACGCCCCGGTGCTCGAGATGCTGGCCCGCCAGCGCGCCCGGGTGGCCCTGCTGCCGCTGGTGGAGGCGTTCGAGGCGCGCAAGCGGGCCGCCGGGGCCATCGACCACTCCGACCAGGTGGCGCTGGCCGCGCGGATCGCGGTCAGCGCACCCGAGGTGGGCCGCCGCGAGCGGGCCCGCTGGACGGTGGTGCTGCTCGACGAGTACCAGGACACCAGCGTGGGCCAGCTGCGGATGCTCGAGGCGCTGTTCGGCCGGTCGAGCGGGCACGCGGTGCTCGCCGTCGGCGACCCGCGGCAGTCGATCTACGGCTGGCGCGGCGCCTCGGCCGGCACGATCGAGCGCTTCGACCGCACCTTCCCCGGCGTCCGCGGCAAGGAGGCGGAGCGGCTGACCCTGGCCACCAGCTGGCGCAACGACGGCGCCGTCCTCGCCGTGGCCAACGCCGTCGCCGGGCTCCTGCCCGCCCCCGACGTGCCCCTGCCCGACCTGACCCCGGCACCGGCCGCGGGACGGGGACTGGTCACCGCCGGCCTCTACTCGACGGTGGCCGAGGAGACCGAGGCGCTGGCCGACCGGCTGGCCGCCTGCTGGCGCGGGGAGGACCCGACGCTGCCGCCGCGCCCCGACGGTCGCCCGCCGACCACCGCGGTGCTGGTGCGCACCCGCCGCCAGCTGCCGGGGATCGCCGCCGCCCTGCGCGCCCGCGGGCTGCCGGTCACCGTCGTCGGCCTGGGCGGGCTGCTCGAGGTGCCCGAGGTCTCCGACGTCGTCGCCACCCTCACCGTGCTGGTCGACCCCACCGCCGGTGACGCGCTGGGCCGGCTGCTCACCGGCGCCCGCTGGCGGATCGGCCCGCGCGACCTCGCCGCCCTCGAGGCCCGGGCCCGGGCGCTGGTGCGCGCCCGCCGCTCCGCCCGTGACGACTCCGGGGACGATGCCGGGGACACCGCCGGGGACGCAGCCGCGCCGACGACGGGGGAGCGCGGCAGCATCGTCGAGGCCCTCGACGACCTCGGTGACCCGTCGGCGTACTCGGCCGTGGCCCACCGGCGGCTGCGGCGGCTCGGCGGGGAGCTGGCGCACCTGCGCGGCCGGCTGGGCGACTCGCTGCCCGACCTGGTCGACGAGGTGGCCCGCGCCCTGGGCCTGGAGACCGAGCTGGGCAGCGCACCGGGCGTCAGCCCCGGCGCGGCGCGGGCGCACCTCGACGCGCTGCACGGCGTGGCCGCCGAGTTCACCGAGCTGGCCGAGCTGCCCTCGCTGCCGGCGTTCCTCGGCTACCTGCGCGACGCCGAGGAGCGCGAGCGGGGCCTGGAGCCGGGCGAGGTCGCGGTCGACCCCGAGTCGATCCAGCTGCTCACCGGCCACTCGGCCAAGGGCCTGGAGTGGGACGTCGTCGCCGTGCCCGGGATGACCGCCGACCAGTTCCCCGCCCGCACCGACACCGGTGACTCGTGGGTCAAGGACCCCGGCGCGGTCCCGGTCGACCTGCGCACCACCGACCGCGCGGAGCTGCCGCAGCTGCGCCTGCCGGTGCCCGGCTCCGGCGACCAGGCCGCGGTGCGCGCCGCGCTCGAGGACTACGTCCAGGAGTGGAAGGACTTCGGCACGTCGGAGGAGATCCGGCTCGGCTACGTCGCGGTCACCCGCGCCAAGCACCTGCTGGTCTGCTCGGGCAGCTGGTGGCGCGACGGGGTCAAGCCGTGCGGGCCCTCGGTGCTGCTCGACACCGTCCGCCGGTCCTGCGCCGCGGGCGCCGGGGTCGTCGTCGCCTGGGCCGAGCGGCCGGAGGAGGGGGCGACCAACCCGGCGCTTGAGGAGTGGCCGGTCGGGGTCTGGCCGGCCGACCCGCTGGCGCCGGCCCGCCGTCGGGCGCTCACCGCGGCCGCCGAGCTGGTCGCCGGGGCCGCGCCGCACCCGCTGGACGCCGGCGTCTCGCTCGGTACCGCCGACCCGGTGGTCGAGGACTGGGTGCGCGACGCCGACCTGCTGCTGCGCGAGCGCCGCCGCGCCGCCCGGCCGACCGTCGAGGTGCCGCTGCCCAGCCACCTGTCGGTCTCCGAGCTCGTGGCGCTGCGCCGCGACCCGGCCGGGCTGGCCCGCCGGCTGCGCCGGCCCCTGCCCGCCGCGCCCGCGCCGCTGGCCCGCCGCGGCACCGCCTTCCACGCCTGGCTGGAGGAGCGCTTCGGCGCCTCCCGGCTGCTCGACCTCGACGAGCTGCCCGGCTCCGGCGACGCGGGCGCCCTGCCCGACAGCGCGCTGACCGGCCTGCAGGAGGCGTTCCTCGCCGGCGAGTGGGCCGACCGGCAGCCGGTCGAGGTCGAGGTGCCGTTCGAGACACCGCTGGGCTCGCTGACCCTGCGCGGCCGCATCGACGCGGTCTTCGGCGACGGCGCCGGCGGCTACGAGGTGATCGACTGGAAGACCGGGCCACCGCCCTCGGGCGCGGAGCTGGCCGCCGCGGCGGTGCAGCTGGCCGCCTACCGGCTGGGCTGGTCGCGGTTGGCCGGCGTCCCGGTCGAGCGGGTCAGCGCCGGGTTCCACCACGTCGCCGCGGGCGTCACCGTGCGCCCGGTCGACCTGCTCGACGAGGCCGGCCTGCTCGCCCTGGTCGCCGGCGAGGCCGCCGGGGAGCACCTCCCCGAGCCCCCGGACGACGACCTGCCCCCGCCGCCCGAGGACGAGCCGCCCGAGGACGAGCCGCCCGGGGACGAGCTGCCCGGGGACGTGCTGCTCGAGTACCGGGAACCCGGTTGACGCGGCCACCAGCCTGACCGTGTGGCCGTCGAGATCCGGGACCTGACCGACGCCGACGTCCCCGGGGTGGTGGCCCTGTCGCTGCGCGCGTGGGCGCCGGTGTTCGCCTCCTTCGCGACGGTCCTCGGGCCGGGGGTGTACCGGCAGCTGTACCCCGACTGGCGCACGGCGCAGGCCGCGGCGGTGGAGCGCGTGTGCCGTGATCCGGCGATCCGGGTGCGGGTGGCCGCCGAGGACGGCCGCCCGGTCGGGTTCGTCGCCGTCGTCGTCCACGACGAGTCGCACGACGAGCCCGGTAGCGGCGAGGTCGAGATGCTCGCCGTCGACCCCGCGGCCCAGCGGCGCGGCACCGGCGCCCGCCTGCTCCAGGCCGGCCTGGACGTGCTGCGGGACGCCGGGGTGCGGCTCGCCGCGATCGGCACCGGCGGCGACCCCGGGCACGCCCCCGCCCGCCACACCTACGAGGCCGCGGGTTTCACCGCGCTGCCGCTGGTCCGCTACTACCGGCTGCTGTGACCGCTCAGCTCGACGCGATCCGGTCGAGGATCGCGGCGGCCAGCCGGTCGGGCGCCTGCTCGGGGATCCAGTGGCTGACGCCGGGCAGCTCGAGGAAGCGGTAGTCGCCGGTCACGTGCGCCGCGCAGGCCTCGGCGGCGGTCCGGCCGATCGCCGCGTCGGCGTCGCTCCACACGTACGTGGTGGGGACGGCGACGTCGTCGACCGGCGTCGCCGAGCTCATGGCGCGGTACCAGTTCAGCGCCGCGGTCAGCGCGCCCGGCGCCGACAGCACCGCCACGTACTCGTCGACGGCCTCGCGGTCGACGGCGTCCCCGTACATCCGCCGCAGCCGCCGCGCGTCGTCGGCCAGCAGCACCTCCTCGGCCTTGCCCTCCTGCCAGAACAGCCGGATGTAGGCCGACCGCTCCTGCTGCTCGGGGTCCCTGCGCCAGGCGGTGGTGAACGCGCTGGGGTGGGGCACCGAGACGGCGGTGAGCGAGCGGACCCGGTCGGGGTGCCAGGCGGCCAGCGCCCAGGCCACGTTGGCGCCCCAGTCGTGCCCGACGACGTCGGCCACCGGCAGGTCCATCGCCGTCATCAGGTCGGCGGTGACCTGCGCGAGGTTGGTCAGCGCGTAGGCCTCCACCTCGGCCGGCCGGGCGCCGGGGGAGTAGCCGAGCTGGTCGACGGCGTGGGTCCGCAGCCCCGCCTCGGTCAGCCGCGGCGTGACGGCCGCCCACGACAGCGACGTCTCGGGGAAGCCGTGCAGCAGCAGCACCGGCCGCCCGTCCTCCGGTCCGTCGGCCCGCACGTCGAGGGTCAGGTCGCCGACGTCCACGCGCAGCAGTTCTCCGGCCATGCCGCGGAACCTAGCCGGGGCGGTCCGGCGCCGCCCACGCCGCTACCGTCGGCGCTCGTGACGAGCCCGGAACGCGCGTACGTGCAGGCCCACCTCGACGACCTGCACGCCGACCTCGACGCCTGGTTGCGCATCCCGTCGATCTCCGCCGACCCCGTGCACGCTCCCGACGTCGCCGCCAGCGCCGAGTGGCTGGCCGCCGCGCTGCGGCGCACCGGCTTCCCCGTCGTCGAGGTGTGGGAGACCGCCGGGGCGCCGGCCGTCTACGCCGAGTGGCCCGCGGCCGACCCCGGCGCGCCGGTGGCCCTGGTCTACGGCCACCACGACGTGCAGCCCGTCGACCCGCCCGAGCTGTGGGAGCACCCGCCGTTCGAGCCGACCCGCGTCGAGGGCCCCGACGGCCCGGAGCTGTACGCCCGCGGCGCCATCGACGACAAGGGCAACGTGGCGATGCACCTGCTCGGCATCCGCGCCCACCTGGCCGCCACCGGCCGCGACGCCCCCGCGGTCACGGTCAAGCTGCTGGTCGAGGGGGAGGAGGAGTCGGGCTCCCCGCACTTCGCCGACCTGCTCCGCGAGCGCGCCGCGCGGCTGGCCTGCGACGTCGTCGTCGTCAGCGACACCGGCATGGCCGCGCCCGACGTGCCCAGCGCCGTCGTCGCCATGCGCGGCCTCGCCGACGCCGAGATCACCCTGCGCGGGCCCGCCGTCGACCTGCACTCGGGCTCCTTCGGCGGCGGGGTGCCCAACCCGCTGCACGCCATGGCCGAGCTGGTCGCCGCCCTGCACGACGAGCAGGGCCGGGTCACGCTGCCCGGCTTCTACGAGGAGGTCCGGCCGCTGACCGACCGCGAGCGCGAGCTGATGGCCCGCGTCCCCTTCGACGAGGCCGCGTGGCTGGCCGGTCCCGCCGCCTCCCGGGCGACCGCGGGCGAGGCGGGCTTCAGCACGCTGGAGCGGATCGGCGCCCGCCCGACCGCGGAGGTCAACGGCATGTGGGGCGGCTACACCGGCCCCGGCCACAAGACGATCATCCCGGCCGAGGCGCACGCCAAGCTCACCTTCCGGCTGGTGGCCGACCAGCGGCCCGAGAACGTCGCCGCCCAGGTCCGCGCGTGGGTCGAGCAGCACCTGCCCGAGGGGATCGAGGCCGACGTGCACACCCCGCCCGGCGGCGTCGCCCCCTGCGCGAGCGACCTCGACTCCCCGCACGTGGATGCCCTGCTCAGCGCCATCGGGCAGGCCTTCGACACCGATCCCGCCGACGTGCTGTTCACCCGGGAGGGCGGCAGCGGTCCCGAGGCCGACCTGGTCGAGGTGCTCGGCGCGCCGCTGGTCTTCCTCGGCGCCGGGCTGCCCACCGACCGCATCCACTCCCCGAACGAGCGCGTGCTGCTGCCGATGCTGTACCGCGGCGCGGAGGCGGCGGCCCACCTCTGGCGGGAGCTGGCGACCCGGTGACCGTCCCCGAGCCCGGTGGGCGCTTCGGCCCCTACCGCGTCCTCGGCGTGCTCGGCAGCGGCGGCATGGGGTCGGTGCTCCGGGCGCACGACGACGAGCACGAGCGCGACGTCGCGCTGAAGGTGCTGCACCCGCAGTGGGCCACCGACGAGGGCTACCGCGAGCGCTTCCGCCGCGAGGCCCGGATCGCCGCCCGGCTCAACGAGCCGCACGTCGTCCCGATCCACCGCTTCGGCGAGATCGACGGTCAGCTGTTCCTCGACATGCGGCTGGTCGAGGGGGAGGACCTCGCCTCGCTGCTGCGCCGCTCCGGGCGGCTGTCGCCGGCGCGCGCGGTCGACGTCGTCGGCCAGGTGGCCCGCGCGCTCGACGCCGCGCACGCCAGCGGCCTGGTGCACCGCGACGTCAAGCCGTCCAACGTGCTGCTGGTGGCCCGTGCCGACGGCACCGACCTCGCCCACTCCGCGCCCGGTGAGGACTTCTGCTACCTCGCCGACTTCGGCATCGCCCGCACCACCGAGGGCACCGGCCCGGCGCTCACCGGCACCGGGGCGGCCGTCGGCAGCACCGAGTACATGGCGCCCGAGCGGTTCTCCTCCGTGCCGCTGGACGGCCGCGCCGACGTCTACTCGCTGGCCTGCGTGCTGTTCGAGACGCTCACCGGGCGGCGGCTGTTCCCCGGCGCCGACCCGGTCGCGCTGATGGCCGCGCACACGCACGAGCCGCCGACCCCGCCGTCGTCCCTGGTCCCGGGCGTGCCGCCCGCCCTGGACGCGGTGGTCCTGCGCGGCCTGGCCAAGGACCGCGAGCAGCGCTGGCCGACCGCCGGGGCCATGGCCGCGGCGGCGCGGGCCGCGCTCACCGGGAGCGGCGTGCCGGTGCCCGCCGAGGCCGGCACCCGGGTCGGTCCCGCACCCGACGGCGTCCCCGGCCGGGTGGTCACCCGGCAGCAGGGCGTGCCCCGGCCGGCCGGCCCGCCGACGACGGTCGGCGCCGGGGCGTACCGGGCCCCCACCGGCCCGCCGGCGCGACGCCTCCCGCGGCTGCCGTGGGTGCTGGCCGCCCTCGGCGGTGTCCTCACGCTGGTGCTGGCCGCGCTCCTGGCCCTCGCCGCCGTCAGCGCGGACGACGCCTCCGACGCCGCGACCGGCGCCGGTCAGCGGCTGGTCGCCGCCGGGCTCGCCGACGACGTCGACCCGGCCGACTGCACGGTGCAGGAGCCCGCCGACGGCGTGCTGCGGCAGCTGGCCTGCCCCGCGGTCGAGGACGGACCGACCAGCACCACCTACGCCGCCCACGAGGGCGACGGCGCCGCCGCGGCGTCTGTCCGCCGACGTCGAGCGCCAGCAGCTGGGCCGGCTCGGATCGCGGACCGACTGCGGACCCAGCGCGGACGGACCGGGCCCGAGTGGGTGGCTGCCGGTCGTCGACACCAGTGCCGGGACCGGCGCCGACGCCGGCGAGGTGGAGGTCGGCCGGCTGGCCTGCTGGGTCGACGACGACGGCGACTCCGTGCTCGCCTGGACGTGGGACGACCTCGGCACCTACTCGGTCGCCGAGCAGCGCGGCGGGGGTGAGGACGGGCTCCGCGCCCTGCTCAGCTGGTGGGGTGACACCGGCGACCGCGGCTACAGCTGACCCCCGCCGACTCCCGCTGCCGGGTGACGCGGACCGGCGGGGTCACGGTCCTACGCTGACCGCGTGACCGGACGTGGGCAGCCGAGCGAACCGGCAGGGTGGTACCCCGATCCCGACGGTGCCGCCGGGATGGTGCGCTGGTGGGACGGGGTCGGCTGGTCCGACGTGACGACGCCGGCCGGCCCCGGCGTCGCGGTGCAGGCCTCCCCGGTGGCCGCGCCCCCGCGTCCGCCGCTCCCGCCGTCGGCCGGGACCCCGTGGCAGGTCGCGCCGCCGCGGCCTGCCTCGCGGGCGCGCACGGGGTGGCTGGTCGCCGGCGGCGTGCTGGCGGTGGTGGTCGTGGTCGTCGTGGCGCTCGTCGTCGGCCTGTCCGGGCGCAGCGACACGGCCGTCGCCGACCCACCGCCTGACGACCCGCCGGCCGGCCCGACCTTCCCGCCGGGCACCGTGCGGATCGTCGACGAGTCGGCGGGCATCTCCTACCCGTTCCTCGGCAACGGCTGGTACGAGTACGACCTCACGCTCATGCCCGAGACCCGCACGACCGCCGGGCAGTACTTCACCACCCAGGAGGGCGTGCCCACGGGCGGGGACTTCATCGCCCAGTGCACCTCCGGCCCGGTGTCGCCCGGCTACGGCTGGACCGGCCCGGGCAGCGAGCAGGCCACGGTGACGACGCTGGCCGACGGCGTCCGCGTGGCCTACTACCCGTACCCGAACGAACGCGAGGTCCTGCGCGACGAGGCACTCACCGTCGACGGCGCGAACGCCCACCTGATCGAGTTCCAGCTGACCTGGGACGTCGAGGGGTACGACTCCACCGGCGAGCGGGCCGCGCTGCTGGTCATCGACGTCGGCCGGCCCGACCCGGCCCTGCTCTACGTCTCCATCCCCAACACGCACGCCGAGCTCTACGGCGTCATCGACCGCGTGGTCGCCGACATCGACGTGCTCTGACAATGCGGTCCTCCGGACCGCACCGCGGCCAGGAGCCGTCCCCCTGCCGCGTTGCGCCGCGGCGGGCGCAGCCCTCCTCGGGGACCCTGCGGGCCCCGCTCGTCGGTCGCCGACCGCGGCCAGGAGCCGTCCCCCTGCCGCGTTGCGCCGCGGCGGGCGCAGCCCTCCTCGGGGACCCTGCGGGCCCCGCTCGTCGGTCGCCGACCGCGGCCAGGAGCCGTCCGTCGCCCTGCGGTTAGTGTCGGGTGCGTGACAACAGCTGGGGTCGACCTGACCGTGCGGCACCCGGTGGAGCGCTTCTCGCTGGACAACGGGCTGCGAGTCGTCCTCGCGCCTGATCGCAGCGTGCCGGTCGTCGCCGTGACCGTCTTCTACGACGTGGGCATGCGCAACGAGCCGGAGGGCCGCACCGGGTTCGCCCACCTCTTCGAGCACGTGATGTTCCAGGGCTCGGCGCACGTGCCGAAGATGGAGCACGCCCGCCTGGTGCAGGCCGCCGGTGGCACGTTCAACGGCTCGACGCACCAGGACTACACCAACTACTACGAGGCGTTGCCGGCCGAGGCGCTCGAGCGCGCGCTGTTCCTCGAGGCCGACCGGATGGCTGCGCCGGCGATCACCGAGGAGAACCTCCGCAACCAGATCGACGTGGTCAAGGAGGAGATCAGGGTCAACGTGCTCAACCGGCCCTACGGCGCGTTCCCCTGGCTCCAGCTGCCGCAGCTGGCCTTCGAGAGCTTCGCCAACACCCACGACGGCTACGGCTCCTTCGTCGACCTGGAGAGCTCCACGGTCGCCGACGCCACCGACTTCTTCTCCCGGTACTACGCCCCGGGCAACGCCGTCCTGTGCATCGGCGGGGACCTCGACGCCGGCGAGACCGAGCGGCTGGTGCGCCGCTGGTTCGGCCCGGTGGAGGCCCGCGACGTCCCCCCGACGCCCTACACCGGGGAGCCCTCCCCGACGCAGGTCCGTTCCGGCGTCGTCGAGGACCGGCTCGCCCCGGCGCCCGCCGTCGCACTGGGCTGGCGGGTGCCCGACCCGGTGGGCGACCTCGACACCTACCTCGGCACCGTGCTGCTGGCCGAGCTGCTCAGCGAGGGCGACGCCTCCCGGCTGGAGCGCCGGCTGGTGCACGACGACCGGCTGGCGGTGGCGCAGAGCAGCTACGTGGGTCTGTTCGGCGACCCGTTCGACGTCCGCGACGCCACCCTGCTGACCACGCAGGTGCACCACCCGGCCGCGGTGCCCGTCGCCGACGTGCTGGCCGCGGTGCACGAGGAGATCGGTCGCGTGGCCGCCGAGGGCGTCGAGCCCGAGGAGCTGGCCCGGGTCCAGGCCCGCACGAGTGCCCAGCTGCTGCGGCAGGCCGACTCGGTGCTCGGCCGCACCTTGGGCTTGGCCGCCGCCGAGCTGGTGCACGGCCGCGCGGAGCTGGCCGGGGAGCTCGCCGCCCGGCTGGCCGCGGTCACCCCCGACGAGGTGCAGGCGGCGGCCAAGGGGCTCGATCCCGGCACCGCCGCGGTGCTGGAGCTGCGCGCCACCGGGGGTGCCCGGTGAGCGCGCCGGTGCTCGACCTCGGCCTCGTCCCGCCGCTGGGCGAGCCGCGTCCGCAGCCGGTCCCCGAGGTGGCGACGACGACGCTGCCCAGCGGGCTGACCGTCGTCGTCGTCCCGCGGCCGGGCGTCCCGCTGGTGGAGCTGCGGCTGCGCGTGCCCTTCGCCGCGACCTCGCCGCGCGGCGCCGCCCAGCACACCGCCCGGGCCTCGGTGCTCTCCGGCGCGGTCCTGCTCGGGACGGCCCGGCACGACGCCACGGGGATCGCCGAGCTGCTGCAGGGCCACGGCGCCGAGCTGTCCGTGGCCGCCGACCCCGACCGGCTGCTGTTCTCCACGACGTTGCTGTCCGAGGGGCTCGAGCCCGTCCTGGGCGTGCTCGCCGAGGTGCTCACCCAGGCGGCCTACCCGACCGACCGGGTGGACGCCGAGCGTGACCGGGTGGCCGAACGGATCGCCATCGCCCGCTCCCAGCCCGGCGTGATCGCGCGGACCGCGCTGGCCGCCCGCCGCTACGGCACCCACCCCTACGCCGCCCAGCTGCCCTCGCCCGAGCTGGTCGGCAGGGTCGGGGCCGCCGCACTGCGCAAGCTGCACCGCGAGCGCGTGCTGCCCACCGGCAGCACGCTGGTGCTCGTCGGCGACCTCGACGCCGCCGCGGCCACCGACGCCGTCGCCGCCGCGCTGGGGCAGTGGACCGGCGAGGGCACCGCCGCCGTCGCTCCGCCGGCCCCGACGCTGGCGGCCGGACACCTCGAGGTGGTCGACCGGCCCGGCGCGGTGCAGTCCAACATCCGCCTGGGCGGGCCGGCCCCCGGCCGCACGGACCCCGACCTGCCCGCCGTCCGGCTGGCCAGCATGGTCTTCGGCGGTTACTTCTCCTCGCGGCTGGTCGAGAACATCCGCGAGCGGCGCGGCTACTCCTACAGCCCGCGCAGCGCCGTCGACCACCTCGCGGCCGCCTCCTCGTTCCTCGTCGAGGCCGACGTCGCCACCGAGGTCACCGGCCCGGCGTTCCTGGAGACCTGGGCCGAGCTGGGCCGGATGGCGCTGGCCCCGGTCACCGAGGCCGAGCTGGACGCCGCCCGCCGCTACGTGCTCGGCAGCATGGCGCTGTCCACGGCGACGCACGCCGGGCTGGCCGGCACGCTCTCGGCGCTGGCCGGCTCGGGCCTGTCGGCCGAGTGGCTGGCCGAGCACCAGCGCGCGCTGGCCGACGTCACCGTCGAGCAGGTGCAGGAGGCCGCCCGCCGGTACCTGGCGCCGGCCACGCTCACCGGCGTCGTCGTCGGTGACGCCGAGCGGGTCACCGACGCGCTGCGCGCCCTCGGCCCGGTCGACGTCACCGCCAGCGCCGCCGCGACGGCACCGGAGCCGGAGTGAGCGTCCCGCCGGGTGGCAGCACGCCGGCCGACGTCCCGCCCACCCGCGAGCAGTGGCCGGCCGGCACGCCACCGACGAACGGCGCCGTGCCCGTGCTGTCCCGCTCGGCGCACGACCGGGCGCACCTGTCCCGCTCGCTGCCCGACCCCGCCGGTGGGCGGCCGGTGCGGGTGCTCACCGTCGACGAGCGGCGCACCGTGCCCGTGCACGAGGGGGACGACGGCCCGTCGCTGGTGTGGGACGAGCAGCCCGCGCTGCCGGTCGGCGCGGTGTACCTCGGCGAGGCCGACGGCGTGCCCTACGCCGCGGTGCGCGGGGAGCGCGCCCTGACGGTCAACGGCCGGCCGGTGGACACCTGGTCCGGGCTGCGCGAGGTCGGCGCCGCCCTGGGCGACCTCGACGCCGGCCTGCTCGCCGAGGCGATCGGCATCCTCGAGTGGCACGAGCGTGCCCGGTTCAGCCCGCTGTCGGGTGCCCCCACCACCGTCGAGCGGGCCGGCTGGGTGCAGCGCGACCCGGTGACCGGTGTCGAGCTCTTCCCGCGCACCGACCCTGCGGTGATCATGCTCGTGCACGACGGCGGTGACCGCTGCGTGCTGGGTCGCCAGGCGGTGTGGCCACCGGGACGGTTCTCCATCCTCGCCGGGTTCGTCGAGCCGGGGGAGTCGGCCGAGGGCGCGGTGGCCCGCGAGGTGGCCGAGGAGGTGGGCCTCACGGTCACCGACATCCGCTACGTGAGCAGCCAGCCCTGGCCGTTCCCGCAGTCGCTCATGCTCGGGTTCACCGCCCGCGTCGAGGGCGACGACACCCTGCGGCTGGACCCCACCGAGATCGAGGAGGCCCGCTGGTGGACCCGCGAGGAGCTCGCCTCCGGTCGCGGTCCCGAGGCGCTGCCGCCGCCGGTGTCCATCGCCCGGCACATCATCGACCGCTGGGTGGCCGGCGAGCTCGGCTGAGCCACGATCAGGGTCCCTGATCGTGGCGCGTCCCCCCTGACCGTGCACGGTCGGGGAGGACGTGCTGGGATCAGGTCACCTGGTCATCGCGGGCGGCGAAGCGGCCCTGCAGCACCAGCGCGGGGTGCTCCGGGCGGTCGGCCAGCACCACGGCGTCGGCCAGGGCCACGGGGTCGACCTCGTCGTCGTAGCGGTCGAACGCGGGCAGCTCCCACGCCTGGTCGGCCGGGAAGCGCCGTCTCCGTGCGGCCGGGGCCACCCGCAGGTGGACGACGACGTCGAAGGCCAGTCCGACGCCCTGCAGCAGCGGCCCGGGCACCAGCAGCACCCCGCCGGTCGGCGCCGCCCGGTAGGCGACGCGGGCCGCTCGGTCACGGGCGACGTCCCACAGCAGCGGCAGGTACTCGCCGGGACCGCCCGGGCCGACCCGGTCGAGGACCTCCCGGGCCAGCGCCCCGGTGTCGAGCCAGTCGGTGTAGCGCGCATCGGGGTCGGTGCGCCCGTGCTCGAGACGCAGCGAGGCGGGGCGGAGGAACCCCGCGGCGGGGACGACGGCCGCGGGGCGGCCGAGGACGGGCAGCCGCTCGGCGACCGCAGCGGCGAGCGCCTCCGGAGCGGCGACGTCGGGGCCGTCGACGGCGACCCGTACGGCGGCGGCCCCGGTCAGCGGTTCGACGTCGGCGAGGAGGGCGGCCAGCCGGTCGGCCAGCGCACCCGGGGTCAGCGGCTCCGGACCGCTCAGCGGCGGCCGTCCGCGGGGGACGCCGGGCCGGGGCGGCTGCTGCCCCGCTCGACCCGCCGACCGGGGTGCCGCCGCGGCGCGGGCGAGGGCCCGGCGGGTGCGGACGGTGCCGCCTCGGCGGCGGGCGCGTCGACGACCGGCTCGGCGCCGACGGGCACGGCCGGGCGGGGCGCCTCGGCGGGCAGCCGTTCCAGCGTCGCGAGCACCTCGGTGGCGAGCTCGTGCACGGAGCGGCCGAAGGAGCGGGCCTGGGCGCGCAGCGCCTCGAACGCCGCCCGCGGTGCGGTGGTGTGTCGCTCGGCGAGCACCCCGATGGCCCGCTCCGTGACCACGCGGGAGGCCAGGGCGTGCTCGAGCTGGGCGACGGTGCGCTCCAGCGCGACGATCCGGGCGTCGCGCGGGTCGGCCGGGGGCTCCTGGGCGCCCGGACCGCGGGCGGCCCGGCGGGCGGTGCGGTCGGGCTCGGCGGGGGAGCCGAGCTCCTCGGCGACGAGGTCGGCCAGTGACATGCCCTCGAGCAGGTCGCCGACGTCCTCGGCGCGCCCCGGCGCGAACACGTGCCAGCCGCGGCCGGTGCGGGCGACGACGACGGCCGGCCGGTCCTCCGTGACGTCCGGGGACACGGGCGAGCCGGGTACGGCGGGCGGAGGGAGGTGCACGGCGTCCGAGGTCACGACAGCGGCTCCCGGGGTGGTCCGGCCGGGCGGGCCGGGGACGGTCGGGCGGTCACGGTCGCGACCAGCCAGGGGTCGATGATGCACCGCCGGGAGTCGGCGACCGTGCACCACCCGCCGTCTCAGGCGCCGGGCTGCTGCGCCAGCTGGGCCTTCACCTGGTCGATGCTGGGGTTGGTCAGGGCGCTGCCGTCGGCGAAGACGAGGGTCGGCACGGTGCGGTTGCCCCCGTTGGCGCGCATGACGACGTCGGCGGCGGCCTCGTCGCGCTCGATGTCGACCTCGGCGTAGGAGATGCCCTCGATCTGCATCATCTTCTTGAGCCGCACGCAGTACCCGCACCAGGTGGTGGTGTACATCGTCACGGCGGCGGGTGCGGCAGTCACTCGGGGTCCTCCCAGGGAGTCGGTCGGTGCTGGACGCGCGGCGTCCCGCCGGGGGAACGCCCCGACCGCGGTGGACCTTCCCTCCTGCTCCCCACCCGCCGTCCCCAGGTCCGGGGTGTCCCCGCCGCCCGTCGGTGGCGGCTGGGAGGATCGGGGGCAGTCCGCCCGACCACCACCGTGCTCGTCCTCAGGAGGAAACCGCATGCCGCGGACAGCCGACGCACCCGGACGCGGTGCCGGGGCTCCGGCGCCCTCCACCGCCGAGGCGGTGCTGGCCGGTCTCGACGAGGAGCAGCGGACGGCGGCGCAGGCGGTCACCGGACCGGTGTGCATCCTCGCCGGCGCCGGCACGGGCAAGACCCGCACCATCACGCACCGCATCGCCTACGGCGTGCACACCGGCGCCTTCGTCCCCGAGCAGGTGCTCGCGGTGACCTTCACCGCCCGCGCGGCGGGGGAGCTGCGCACCCGCCTGGCCGGGCTGGGTGTCGGCGGTGTCCAGGCCCGCACCTTCCACGCCGCGGCGATGCGCCAGCTGCGCTACTTCGCCCCCCGCGTCCTCGGCGGGCCGCTGCCGCCGCTGGTCGAGAACAAGCTCCGGGTGGTCGCCTCCGCCGCCACGCGGGCACGGCTGACCACCGACCGCACCAGCCTGCGCGACCTCGCCAGCGAGATCGAGTGGGCCAAGACGACGCTGGCCACGCCCGAGGACTACCCGAAGCGGGCCGCGGCCGCGGGCCGGGAGCCGCCGTTCGACGCGGCCGCCGTCGCCCGCGTGTACGCCTCCTACGAGTCGGCCAAGCAGCGCGACGGGGCGCTGGACTTCGAGGACCTGCTGCTGGTCACCGCCTTCGCGATCGAGGAGCACCCCGACGTCGCCCGGCAGGTGCGTGCGCAGTACCGCTACTTCGTCGTCGACGAGTACCAGGACGTCAACCCGCTGCAGCAGCGGCTGCTCGACGCCTGGCTCGGCGGGCGGGCCGACGTCTGCGTCGTCGGGGACCCCAACCAGACGATCTACTCCTTCACCGGCGCCGACCCCGACCACCTGCTCGGCTTCGCCGACCGCTATCCCGACGCCGAGGTGGTCAAGCTCGAGCGTGACTACCGGTCCACCCCGCAGGTCGTCGCGCTGGCCAACAAGCTCATCGGCCAGGCGCCGCCGCGCCGGGGGCTGCCGGGTCTGCGCCTGCTCGGTCAGCGCGCCGAGGGGCCGGCCCCGCGCTTCCTCGAGCACGCCGACGAGCCCACCGAGGCCGCCGCCGTCGCCCAGGCCTGCCGCGCGCTGGTCGAGGCGGGGACACCGGCGTCGGAGATCGCCGTCCTGTTCCGGATCAACGCCCAGTCGCAGGTGTACGAGTCGGCGCTGACCGACGCCGGCGTCCCCTACGTCCTCAGGGGCGGCGAGCGGTTCTTCGAGCGGCCGGAGGTGCGCGAGGCCGTCGTCCTGCTGCGCGGGGCGGCCGCCGGCGGCAGCGAGCCGGGCGCGCTGGTGCCCACCGTGCGCGACGTGCTCGCCTCGACCGGCTGGGTCGAGCACCGGCCGCCGGCCGGTGGGGCGGCGCGCGACCGCTGGCAGTCACTGGCCGCGCTGGTCGACCTCGCCGTCGACCTCGTCGCCGAGGACCCCACGGTCGACCTGCCGCGCTTCGTCGCCCACCTCGCCGAGCGGGCCGACGCCCAGCACGCACCCACCGTCCAGGGCGTCACCCTCGCCTCGATGCACGCGGCCAAGGGCCTGGAGTGGGACGCGGTCTTCGTCGTCGGCCTGGTCGACGGCGTGCTGCCGATCGCCCAGTCCCTGTCGCGGCCCGAGGCGGTGGATGAGGAGCGGCGGCTGCTGTACGTCGCGGTCACCCGCGCGCGGGAGCAGCTCACCCTCTCCTGGTCGCTGGTGCGCAACCCCGGTGCCCGGCGGCCCCGGCCCCGCAGCCGGTTCCTCGAGGGCCTGGTGCCCGGGTCCACGCCGTCGGCGGCGCCCGTGCCCCGCAAGGCCAAGAAGGTCAAGGTCGTGCTCGAGGGCGAGGCGGGGGAGCTGTTCGAGCGGCTGCGCGCCTGGCGCAGCAGCACCGCGCAGGCGGCCTCGGTGCCGGCCTACGTCGTCTTCACCGACGCCACGCTGCAGGCCATCGCCGAGGCGAGGCCGGCCAGCCTGCGCGAGCTGTCGGGACTGCCAGGGGTCGGCGCCCGCAAGCTCGAGCTCTACGGCGACGAGGTCCTGGCCACCGTCAGCGGCTGACCGCTCACGCGCGGTACCGACGGCACGGGCCGACGCCGGCCCGTCCCGTGGGCGGAGGACGGCGTCGTTAATTGCGTTGCGCCGGATCCTGGCCCGCCCCTACTGTCCGGTCAGCGCCTGACGGAACCCACTCGGGCGCGCCAGACCGAGCCGGCTCGACCGCCGGCTCCGACCCCGGGAGGAGGGGTTCCTGTGATCAGCACTGCGTGCACCGGCACCCCCGCCGGGGTCACCGGCCCGGGTGCCCTCGCTGTGCGTCCGGCCCCGCGCGCGGGCATGGACGGCGCCGCGCTCGTGGTCCGTCCGCGGCACGGCACCGCCGCTCCCGTCGCCGTCGCGACGCCGTACCAGCTGACCGGGACCGGCCTGACCGGCGTGACCGTCGCCGTGCAGGGGACCAGTCTGCCCACCGCCGGCCTCCTCGGTATCAACGCCCGCCGCGCCGACGTCTTCAGCACCGACGTCTTCAGCGCCGACGTCTTCAGCGCCGACGTCTTCAGCGCCGACGTCTTCGGCACTGACACCACCGACCCCACGTCCATCGAGCGCACCACCCTCGGGATCCACTCCCCGAGGAGACCGCAGAGCTAGCCGCTCGTCCGGTCCTCCTCGAGGCCGCGGAACCCGAACCCGGGATCCGCGGCCTCTTCGTTTCTCGCGGCACCCGGCCCCGACCACCCGGTCGGCGGGCCCCCGCCGGCCGCGGAGACGACGAGTACGAGGAGGAGCGGCAGTGCAGTCGACGATCGCCCGCCCGACGTCCCACCGCCGACCCGGGCTCCCCCGGACCGGTGGCCCCACCCCGAGGACACCGCACACGCCCCTGGCCCCGGCACCGGTGCGGCGGCCCCTGCCGTGCCGCGGGTCCGACGACCCGGACCTGTGGTTCGCCGAGAGCCCCGCGCTGCTCGAGCAGGCCAAGGTCCTGTGCGGCGAGTGCCCGGTCCGCGACGCCTGCCTGGCCGGTGCGCTCGACCGCGGCGAGCCGTGGGGCGTCTGGGGCGGCGAGATCTTCGAGCGGGGTGTGGTCATCCCGCGCAAGCGCCCGCGGGGCCGTCCCCGCAAGGTCGTCGCGGCGTGACCGCGACGGCATCGGACACCGACACCTGATCCCCAGCGGGCACCGACGCCCGCCGAGCACCGAGGACCCGAGATGAGCACGTACGAGTACGACCTCGCCACCAGCCGGTTGCGCGAGCTGCGCGCCGAGGCCGACGCCGCCGGCCGTGTCCGCCGGCTGCGGGCCGCCCGCCGGTGGGCCCGGCGCGCCGAGTACGCCACCCGGCGTGCCGCGCGCGCCAGCGCCGCCGTCCGCTAGGAGGACCCCGCTGCCCGCACCGCTCGCAGGCCCGTGGTGGGCCCCTGCAGCGGGACCATCCGGCCGAGGCCGGGTCCCGGACGCTCCCGGTGCGTCCGGGACCCGGCCTCCTGCCGCCGCGAGGGCCGGCTCAGCCGGCGAAGCCCGGCAGCCACTCCTCGCAGACGCTGCGGTAGTCGGCGGCGGCGTCGAGCTGGCAGAGCACACCGATCGAGCCGATCGTCACGCGGTGGATGAGCAGGTAGGCAGGTGGCAGGTTCAGCTGGCGGCCCAGCCGGCTGGCCTCGCTGCGCGGGTCGGCCAGGCGGGCAGCCTGCTCCTGCATCCACGCGCGGGTGAAGCGGAAGCCGTGACGCTCGATCGGCTCGAGCATCGGCCGCAGGTAGTCGAGCACCCCCCCGGCGTCGACCTGTACGCCCGGACGGATGAAGCCCTCGGCGCGCAGGTCGGTCAGCACGTCCTCGGCACGCCCCTCCAGCGCCCACCGCACGAGGCGGCCGATCGGCTCGGGCAGGCCGTCGGGCAGCCGGGCGGTCGCGCCGAAGTCGATGACCCCGAGGCGGTCGCCGTCGACCAGCCGGAAGTTGCCCGGGTGCGGGTCGGCGTGCAGCAGGCGGGCCCGCCACGGAGCGGAGAAGTGCAGCACCGCCATGAGGTGGCCGGCGCGGTCGCGCTGCTCCCGGGTGCCCTCGGTGATCACCCGGGACAGTGGCAGGCCCTCCAGCCACTCGGAGACGATCACCTTGGGGGCGCTGGCGACCACCCGGGGGACGACGATCTCCGGGTCGCCGGCGTAGGCCGCGGAGAACTGCCGCTGCGCGTCGGCCTCGAGCCCGTAGTCCAGCTCCTCGACCACCCGGGCCTTGAGCTCGGCGATGAGCGGCTTGACGTCCAGGCCGGGGAACAGGGCGGCGAACAGCCGGGCGAAGCGGGCCAGCTGGTTGAGGTCGGCCATGAGCGCGGTCGCCGCACCCGGGTACTGGATCTTGACGGCGACCTCGCGGCCGTCCCGCCAGATCGCGCGGTGCACCTGGCCGATGCTGGCCGCCGCGGCCGGGGCGTCGTCGAACTCGCGGAAACGGGTGCGCCACGTGCCGCCGAGCTGCTGGGCGAGCACCGCGTGCACGGTGCGCACCGGCATCGGCGGCGCCTCCTCCTGGAGCTTGACCAGCGCCTCGCGGTACGGCGCGGCCATCTCCTCGGGCACGGCGGCCTCGAACACCGACAGCGTCTGGCCGAGCTTCATCGCCCCGCCCTTGAGCTGGCCCAGGACGGCGAACAGCTGTTCGGCGGTGCGCTGCTGGAGCTCCGCGGTGACGGCGTCGGCCGGCTGGCCCGACAGGCGCTTGCCGATGCCGAGCGTGGCGCGTCCGGCCGCCCCCAGAGGAAGCGAGGCCAGTCGCGCGCTGCGCGAGATCGAGCCCCGCGGGATCCCCCGTGCGTCGTCGCTCACCGTGCCATTGTCCCCTGCGGAGCGCGTCCACCGCTGACGGGACCAGGGACGGCCTCCCGTCAGGACGTCGGTGGCCGCGTCGACGCGGTGCAGCCGCACCCCGGGTGCGGCGGCCACTGGCGCAGGCGGGGCACCAGGTCGGGCGGCCCCAGCTCGACGACGGCCGAGAGCGCGGCCGGGCTGCCGCTGCCGTCGAGGTAGGCCAGCGCCTGCTGGACGGCGGCCAGCGCGGTGGCCCAGCAGGTGAGCGTGGCGCCGCTCGGCGCAGCCTCGCCGCCGGTGAGCTGGGCGGCCAGCACCGGCCACCGCGGATCGGCGTCGCGGCGGTGCAGGTCTGCGCACCTCAGGCAGCTGGTCACCCCCGGCACCACCAGCGGCCCGACCACGCCGGTCTCCCCGCGCACGGTCGCGACCAGGTGTGCCACCCCGGCGTCGCGCAGCCCGGCCACCAGCGGGTCGGAGGCGGCCCAGGGACGGGCGAGGACGACCAGGTCGGGGACGACGCCCGGCGGGAGCGGCCGCAGGTCGGTGAGCGGACTGGCCCGGCGGACGGCGTCGGCGGCGGCTGCCCCCCGGGGCCGTCCCTCGTCGGCCGCCGTCAGCCCGCCGACGACGGCGTCACCGGCGTCCACCGTGCCGTCGTCGCGCACCGCCACGCGGCCCACCCCGCTGGCCGCGAGCAGCGCGGCCACCGGGACGCCGACCCGCGTGGCGCCCTCGACCACGACCGACGCCCTCCGGCGGGCGCGCCAGCGGGAGGTGCCGGCGCGGTCCCGCGCGGCGGGCAGCTCGGCGGCGGTGCGTGCCGTGGCGGCCGGCCCGGCGTCGGAGGCCAGCAGATCGGCGGCCTCCAGGTCGACCAGCGTGCCGGTGGCCCGCAGGCCGTCGAGGAGGTCGCCCACGGAGCCGGGGTCCAGACCGGCCGCGCCCGCGTCGGCCAGGACCGCCCGCTGGGCGCGCCGGCCGTCCAGGCCGCGCAGCAGGCCCGCGACCAGCGACGGCTCGGCGCCGACCAGCAGGCCGTCGGCGCCCTGGACGCCGCCGACCTGCAGGGCGTCGGGCCCGTGCCGCAGCAGCGGGGTGCCGGGGGGCAGGAGGGGGTGGGCGGTGTCGGACACCCGGGCAGGGTGGCAGCGGATCGGCCCGGCTCGCTGCCGCTGTCCACAGGGCCGCGGACAGCGGACGGCGGCGCCCCGCCGTGCGGGACGCCGCCGTGGGTGACGTGCTGGAACGGCCTCCCTGCAGGGGCCCGCCGCGAGCGTGCGAGTGGTGAGGGGCAGGGAGGTCCTTTCTCAGGCCTTGCCGAGGATCCGGTTCATCTTGGTGCCGCACACGGGGCAGGTGCCCTGGGCCATCCGGCGACCGGACTCGCTGACCTTGACCTCGCCGTCGAAGTCCCGCTTCTCCTTGCACTTCACGCAGTAGCCGTTGTAGCTCTCCGCCACGGTGCCTCCTCCTCGTCGGGCCGCTCGGCGCCCGTCCCGGGCGCCGCTGTCGCCGGGGAACGCTACCCGGACGGTCCCCACCGTCCGGCGCGACCGGCGGACGCGTCCCGCCCGCGCACCCACAGCCTGTGGACGACCCTGTGGAGCACGTGGGGACGCGGCGGCGTGTCGCTGTGCGGATCCGGGGGACGGGAACGGGGACGCAACCCGCCGTCCTGCGGGTGACGCAGATCCCACCTGCACGGACGCCGTCCGCGACGCTGTGGACAGGGTGCGGCGCGCCCCGTCCCCCCGGCTGTCCACCGTCCGTGCGACTCGTACCCGTGCGGGTGGCGCCCGCGGGTACACGGGCGGCGGGTGGTGACTACGGTCCAGGCGTGCCCGGCTCGACCTCCGACCGCCCCTCCGGCCCCCTCTCCGCACCGGGGCCGGTCGAGGTGCGCCGCAGTGCGCGTCGCCGGCGGACGGTGACCGCCTACCGGGATTCGGGCCGGACGATCGTGCTCATCCCGGCGGCCTTCACGCCGGCCGAGGAGCGGCGGTGGGTGGCGCAGATGGTGGCCAAGCTGCAGACCCGCGAGGAGCGTCGGCGGCGGTCGATGGGCGGGGACGCCGAGCTCATGGCACGGGCGCGGGAACTGGCGGCCGCGCACCTCGACGGCCTGCCCCAGCCGACCAGCGTCCGGTGGGTGGACAACCAGCAGCGGCGGTGGGGCTCCTGCACGCCGGCCGACGGCAGCATCCGGCTGTCCAGCCGCCTGCGCGCCATGCCCGAGTACGTCGTGGACTACGTCCTGGTGCACGAGCTGGCCCACCTGCTGGAGGCCCGCCACGACGCTCGCTTCTGGGCGCTGGTGGCCCGGTACCCGCGGGCCGAGCGGGCCCGCGGCTTCCTCGAGGGCGTCGAGTCCGCCCGCGCCGACGCCACCGACAGCAGGGACGGCGCCGGAGCCGAGGCCGCCGGCGTCGAGGACGCCGACGACCTGGTCGACTGAGCCGGCGGGCGACTCAGCGGGCGGCGGCGTCCCCGTCCGGCCCGTCCGGCCCCTCGTCGGTGTCGTCGCCCGGCGTCTCCGGCGTCCGGGGCCCGGCGTCGTCGGCGCTGAGCTGGCGCAGCTCGTCATCGACGCCCTGGCGGGCGACGAAGTCCATCGGCTCGTCGAGGTCCTCGGAGGTGGGCAGCAGGTCGGGGTGCGACCAGAGCCGGTCCCGCTCGGCGGTGCCGTACCGCTGTGCCATGGCGCCCCAGACGGTGGCGGCGTCGCGCAGCCGGCGCGGGCGCAGCTGCAGGCCGACGAGGGTGGCGAAGGTCTGCTCGGCCGGGCCGCCGGAGGCGCGGCGGCGGCGCATCGTCTCGGCCAGCGCGCCGTGCCCGGGCAGCCGCTCACCGGCCGCGTCGGCGACGACGGCGTCCACCCAACCCTCGACCAGCGCCAGCAGCGTCTCCAGCCGGCGCAGCGCCATCTGCTGCTCCGGCGTCTCCTCCGGCTCGAGCAGCCCGCTGCCGAGCAGCTCCTGGATGCTCTCGGGGTTGGACGGGTCGAAGCCCCCGCCCATCGAGCCCATCGCGTCGTTGAGCCCGCGCTCGATCGCCTCGCGGTCGATCGTGATCCCGCGGGCGTAGGCGTGGACGGCATCGTGCAGTTGCTGGCGCAGCCACGGCACGTGCGCGAACAGCCGCAGCGAGGCCGCCTCGCGCAGGGCCAGGAACAGGCGCACCTCGTCGGCGGGCCGGTCCAGGCCCTCGGCGAAGGCGGCCACGTTCTGCGGCACCAGCGCGCCGGCGCCGGCCGGCGCCAGGGGCAGGCCGACCTCGGTGCCGGTGAGGATCTCGCCGGCGAGCCGGCCGAACGCCTGCCCGACCTGGGCGCCGAACATCAGCCCGCCCATCCGGCCCATGATCCCGGCCAGCGGCCCGGCCATCGCCATGGCCTCCTGCGGCAGCGCGCTGGTCATCGCGGCGACGACCTTCTCGGCCAGCGGGTCGATCAGCGCGCTCCAGGCCGGCAGCGTCTGCTCGACCCACTCCACGCGCGACCAGGCCAGCGTGCGCTCGACCCCGGAGGGCAGGTCGGTGGCCTGGTCCAGCCACAGGTCGGCCAGCCGCAGCGCCTCGGCCACGGCGGCCCGCTCGGCCTCCGACGTCGGCTGGGTGCCGGTGGCCAGCGCGCTGATCGCGCCCTGACGGGCGAGGTCCCAGTTGACCGGGCCGCCGGACCAGTTCATGAGCTTCTGGAGCTCGGCGAACAGCGGCATCTTGCCCAGCAGTTCCTCGGGCGCGCCGCCGCCGGGACCGCCGGAGCCGAACAGCGCGCCGAGACCGAAGGGGTCGGCGGGGTTGGAGCCCGGCTGGTCGCGGCGCTCGGGGTCGCGGTCGGGCATCCCGAAGCCGAACGGCAGGTCGCTCATGCCCCCACGGTAGACGCGTGATCACCCCGTCGCGGCCGGATCGGCGGTCCCGTCGTCCGCTCTCGGCGGACGGGCGGCCCCCGGCCGGGCTCCGCCGCGAGCGTGCGAGCGGTGGGGGGTAGGACGGTCCTTCTCCTAAGCTGGCCGGTCGTGACCCGTCGGATCGCCGTCCTCGCCGTCGGTGTGGTGCTGTTGCTGGTCGCCGGTGTCCTCGGAGCGGCGCTGCCGGTGCCCTACGTCGCCCAGGTACCCGGACCGACGTTCAACACCCTGGGCGAGATCGACGGCGACCCGGTCATCTCCGTGCGTGGGCGCGAGCGCAACGACACAAGCGGCGACCTCACCCTGACCACGGTCGGCGTCGGCCGGGCCGGGCTGAGCCTGGTCGAGGCGGTCCGCGGCTGGTTCGACGACGAGGTCAGCGTCGTCCCGGAGGAGTCGGTGTACCCGCCCGACCAGACCGAGGAGGAGATCGAGCAGGCCAACCGGGAGGCCTTCCTCACCTCCGAGGAGTCCGCCGAGGCTGCCGCGCTGGCGGAGCTGGGGTACCCGGTGAAGGTCGTCGTCCGCGGGGTGTCCGGCGACGACTCGCCGTCGGTCGGCCTGCTCGAGGAGGGTGACGCGATCGAGGCCGTCGACGGGCGGCCGACACCGGACGACGACGCCCTGGCCGCCGTGCTCACCGCCATCCCGGCCGGCAGGGCCGTCGAGGTGGCCTACACCCGTCTCGGCGAGGCCGGGACCGCCACGGTCACCACCGACGCCGCGCCCGACCGCGACGGCTCGGTGCTCGGCGTGCTGGTCAGGCAGCAGCCCTCGGCGCCCTTCGACGTCGACATCGACGTCGCGGACGTCGGCGGCCCCTCGGCGGGCCTGATGCTCACCCTCGGCATCCTCGACCTGGTCGGCGACACCGACCTGACCGAGGGCGCGGTCGTCGCCGGCAGCGGCACCATCGACGAGGACGGCACGGTGGGTCCGATCGGCGGGATCCAGCTCAAGATGGTCGCCGCGGCCGAGATCGGCGCCGAGCTGTTCCTGGTGCCGGCCGACAACTGCGCGGACGCCCTCGCCGCGCCGCGGTCCGGCCTGACCCTGGCCCGCGTCGCGGACCTCGACGACGCCCTGGCCGCCCTGACCGACCTGCGCGAGGGCCGGACCCCGGTGGGCTGCTGAGACCCCGGCGGCCGCGCGGGGGACGTGCGACGCCGGCCGGTCGCCGTGCACCCGGCTGATTGGGGGAAGCTGTCGACCAGCAGGGGACTCCCGGGGAACCCGGTGCCGCGCCGGACGTTGGTCGGGGCGACACCGGACGGTGCCGGGCCGGACCGGAGCCCGTGCCGACCGATCCGTCCCACAGGGCACCACCCCACACGGCAACACCCACGCAGGAACCCGGAACGAGAACGCAGAGCGAGACCGCACAGCCAGACCCGCGGTCGCCCCACCCGCGACGGCGCACCCGGTGCACCGCCGCACCCGCAACTGAAGGAGACCGCTCGTGGCCATGCGGCCCCCCGTGTCCGTGCCGACGCTGTCGCGGCGCGCGAAGGTGGTCATCGGGTCCATCGCCGTGCTGCTGGTGCTGTTCACGGCCATCGGGACGTTGACCAACGTCTACGTCGACTACCTGTGGTTCGACGAGACCGGCTACACCGAGGTCTTCTGGACCGAGCTCCAGACCCGCGCGCTGCTGTTCGCGGTGGCCGGTGTGGCCACCGGTGGACTCACCGCGCTGGCGATCCACCTCGCGTACCGGTTCCGCCCGGCGTTCCGGCCGATGTCGCTGGAGCAGCAGAACCTCGAGCGCTACCGCCAGTCGCTCGAGCCCCGGCGCACCCTGGTCCTGACCGCCGTCGCCGTCGTCGTCGGCCTGTTCGCCGGCTTCACCGCGCAGGGCAGCTGGGAGACCTGGCTGACCTTCCGCAACGCCGTGCCCTTCGGCCAGGTCGACCCGCAGTTCGGCCTCGACCTGTCCTTCTTCGTCTTCGAGTACCCCTTCTACCGGCTGCTGGTCAGCTTCGGCTTCGCGATCGTGCTGCTGTCGCTGATCGGCTCGCTGCTCACCCACTACGTGTTCGGCGGGCTGCGGCTGCAGACGCCGGGGCAGAAGCTCACCGGTGCGGCCATGGTGCAGCTGTCGGTCCTGCTGGGGCTGTTCGTGGCGCTCAAGGCGATCGCCTACTGGCTCGACCGGTACAGCCTGGTCTACTCCGACCGCGGCGGGCTGTTCAGCGGCGCCAGCTACACCGACGTCAACGCGCTGCTGCCGGCCAAGACGATCCTGGTGTTCGCCGCCGCGTTCTGCGCGGTCGCGTTCTTCGCCAACGTCGTCGTCCGCAACTTCCGGCTGCCGGCCGCGGCGCTGGTCCTGCTGCTGCTCTCGAGCCTGGTGATCGGCGTGGCCTACCCGGCGATCGTGCAGCAGTTCGTCGTCCGCCCGAGCGCCGACCAGCGCGAGTCGGCCTACATCGAGCGGGCGATCGCCTCGACCCGGCAGGCCTACGGGCTGGGCGAGGTCGACTACGTGGACTTCGCCCAGGAGACCACCGGCGACGACGTCGACACCGACGCCGCGCTGGCCCAGCTGCGGGCCGACGACGCGACGATCCCGAACGCCCGTCTGCTCGATCCCAACGTGCTGGCCGGGACCTTCACCGCCCGCCAGCAGATCCGCAACGTCTACGGCTTCCCGGAGAAGCTCGACATCGACCGCTACACGATCGACGGGGAGACCCGCGACTACGTGGTCGCCGTCCGGGAGCTCGACAGCGGCAGCCTGTCGGAGAACCAGGACACCTGGATCAACCGGCACACCGTGTACACGCACGGCAACGGCTTCGTCGCCGCGCCGGCCAACCAGGTGGTCACCGGCCAGGAGGGCGGCGAGCCGAACTTCACCAGCCGCGACCTGCCCACGACCGGCGACATCACCGTCGAACAGGGCCGGATCTACTACGGCGAGCTGATCCAGGACGGCGGTCAGGACGTCTACTCGGTCGTGGGTGCTCCCGAGGGCGCGGAGCCGCGGGAGTTCGACCGGCCGGAGGACGGCTCCGACGGTGAGGTGAACAACACCTACGACGGCGAGGGCGGCGTCGCGATCGGCAGCTTCTTCCGGCAGCTGACCTTCGCCATCCACTACCGGGAGCGGAACTTCCTGCTCTCCGGCGCGGTCAACGACGCCTCGAAGGTCCTCTACGTCCGCGACCCGCGCGAGCGGGTGGAGAAGGCCGCGCCGTTCCTCGAGGTCGACGGGGACCCCTACCCCGCGGTGATCGACGGCCGGGTGACCTGGGTCCTCGACGGCTACACGACCTCGGACGCCTACCCCTACTCCGAGCGGATGGAGCTCGGCGAGGCGGCTGCCGACGCGCTGACCGGCACCGGCACGACCGCGCTGCCCAACGACCAGTTCAACTACATCCGCAACTCGGTGAAGGCCACCGTCGACGCCTACACCGGCGAGGTGGACCTCTACGAGTGGGACGAGAACGACCCGGTGCTCAAGGCCTACACGGCCGCCTTCCCCGGGGTCGTCCAGCCGCGTGGGGACATGAGCGACGAGCTCGTCAGCCACGTCCGCTACCCCGAGGACCTGTTCAAGCTGCAGCGGGACGTCCTCACCCGCTACCACGTGAGCAACCCGACGGACTTCTACAACCAGAACGACCGCTGGGCGGTGCCGGCCGACCCGACGGTCGACACCGAGGAGGCGCAGCCGCCGTACTACATCCTGGCCGCCCGGCCGGATGAGGCCGAGCCGACCTTCCAGCTGACCAGCGCGCTGAACGCCTTCCGCCGGCAGAACCTCTCGGCGTTCATCTCGGCGTCCAGCGACCCGGAGAGCTACGGTGAGATCCAGGTGCTGCGGCTGCCGGGCAACACGCCCTTCCGCGGGCCGCAGCAGGTGCAGCAGTCGTTCAACACCGACGACGAGGTCGCGCAGGACCTGACGCTGTTCAACAGCCGCAACTCCCAGGCGGTGTTCGGCAACCTGCTGACCCTGCCGATCGGCGGCAACGGCCTGCTCTACGTCCAGCCGCTGTACGTGGAGGGGACGGGGGAGAACTCCTTCCCCCTGCTGCGCAAGGTGCTGGTCAACTACGGCGGGCGGGTCGGCTACGCCGACACCCTCTCCGAGGCCCTCGACCAGGTCTTCGGTGCCGGGGCGGGCGAGGCGGCCACCGACAGCGACGACGCCGGGACGACGCCGGACACCGAGGAGCCGACCCCGCCGACGACGCCGGCGCCGGCCGAGCCGACGACACCGCCGGCGGACGGCGGGACGCCCGCGGAGGGGCTGGACGCCGCGGTGGCCGAGCTCGACGCGGCGCTGCAGGCCCTGGCCGACGCGCAGCGCAGCGGCGACTTCGCCGCCCAGGGCGAGGCGCTGGCCCGGCTGCAGGCCGCCGTCGAGGCCTACGAGGCCGCGCAGGCGGGCGGCGCGGCGACCCCGACCGGTTGACCCGGAGGCGGGGGTGCGTCCCCGGGCGCACCCCCGCCGCACGTCCCGGCCTGGACCGGGGTACAGTGGTCCCACCGACGCGGGGTGGAGCAGCTCGGTAGCTCGCTGGGCTCATAACCCAGAGGTCGCAGGTTCGAATCCTGCCCCCGCTACCACGGACGAGGGCCGGCGCGGACGCGCCGGCCCTCGTCGCTTTCCCGGCCCTCGTGCGGGGCGCCCCCCTGATCCGGCGGGTCCGACGTGACCCTGCTGACACGGCACCCGGGACATCCGTTACGGTAATCCCTATGTCTCTGGTCGGGATTGTGCGGTTTGCGCTCGTGGAGCGCCGCCACGTCGACCTGCTGCGGTGCGCCAGCGCGCTCTGTACGGCCTGAACGTCCGTCCAGCCCGCCATCCCCCCAGCACTCCCGGAGACCTCCCATGACCCTGCTCGCAGCAGCCACGACCACCCCTGCACCCACCCTCACGCCCACTCTCACGCCCACGACCCCGCCCGGTGTCCTCGACCTCGAGCGTCTGGAGCCCCGCTTCGGCGCCCGTGTCCACGGCGTCGACCTCAGCCGCGCCACCGACGACCAGGTCCGCGCCATCCGCACCGCGCTCGCCGAGCACAAGGTGCTGTTCTTCTCCGGCCAGCACGACCTGCACCCCGACAGCCAGGTCGCGCTGGGCCGCCGGCTGGGCGAGGTCACCGAGTCGCACCCGGTGGTGCCGGGCGTCGACGAGGAGCACCCGGAGATCTACGCCCTCGACAGCGCCCAGGGCGGCTTCGCCGACGTCTGGCACACCGACGTCACCTTCGTCCGCCGGCCGCCGCTGGGCTCGGTCCTGCGGGCCGTCGTCCTGCCGCCCACCGGCGGGGACACCCAGTGGGCCGACCTCCAGCTGGCCTACGAGTCGCTCAGCGAGCCGGTGCGGCGCCTGGCCGACCAGTTGGTCGCGGTGCACGACGGCACGCGGGAGTTCGGCTACTACCTCGCCCAGCGCGAGGCGCGGACGACGTGGGAGGGCGAGCAGTTCCAGGCGCTCGTCCCCATCGAGCACCCGGTCGTGCGCGTGCACCCGGAGACCGGCCGCAGGGGCCTGTTCGTCAACCCCGGCTTCGTCTCCCACCTCAAGGACGTCTCCGACGCCGAGAGCCGGTACCTGCTGGACCTCTTCTACGCCCAGATCACCAAGCCGGAGCACATCGTGCGGCACCGGTGGTCGGTCGGCGACGTCGTCATGTGGGACAACCGCTCGACCGTGCACTACGCCAACCGCGACTACGGGGACCAGCGGCGGGTCATGCACCGCATCACGCTCCGGGGTGACCAGCCGATCGGTCCGACTGGCGCCTGACCACCTACGTGGACGACGCTCGTACCGAGAACTGACCGCACGGCGAGGCGCAGGTCCCTCCGAGGGGCCTGCGCCTCGTCGCACGACCACCTCCGCCGGCGTGCTCAGCCGGCGCCTCCACGAGAGAAGACCCCATGCTACGCACCTCGATCCGTCCCCGAGCGTCCGCGGTGGCGCTGGCCGCCCTCCTCGCCGCGACCGTCACCGGGTGCAGCGCCGAGGAGGGCGCCGGCGGTGGCGACGGGATCACCGTCCAGGCCGCCCAGTACAGCTGGACGGCCGCCGGCCTGACCAACTCCATCCTCAGCGAGATCGCCGCCGACCGTCCGGAGCTCGGCGTGGCGACGCTGCAGACGACGCAACTGGACCCGGCCGCGGCGTGGGCCGGAGCGCAGCGCGGGGACATCGACCTGCTGACCGAGGTGGCCCTGCCCAACCAGCAGGAGCTCGCCGACGGCGCCGCCGAGCAGGTCGAGATCGTGTCGGAGACCTACGGCGACGCGGCGCAGGGCTGGTTCGTGCCCGCCTACGCCGTCGAGCCCGGCGGCCCGCTCGAGGGCCTGACCAGCGTCACCCAGCTCAACGACTACGCCGAGCAGCTGGGCAACAAGTTCTACGACGCCGATCCCGGCTACATCACCACCGAGCAGAACGCGAAGCGGCTCGCGGGCTACGGCATCACGCTGGAGCACGTCGTCTCCAGCGAGGCGGCCGAGCTGGCGCAGCTGGAGAACAGCTACAGCCGCGAGGAGCCGATCGTGCTGTACCTGTACCACCCGCACGCGGTCTTCGCGCAGTACGACATGGTCCAGCTCGAGGAGCCCACGCCCTACACCGAGGGCTGCCTGACCACCGGCGACGGTGCGTGCGCGATGCCCTCCTACAGCGCCAACATCGCCGCGAGCACGGAGCTGCAGGAGCAGGCGCCGGAGTTCGCCGACCTGCTGGTCGACCTGCGCATCTCCGTCGAGGAGATGGAGCAGATGCAGAAGCAAGTCGACGTCGACGGCGAGGAGGTCGCCGACGTCGCGCGGCAGTGGGTGGACGCGCACGCCGACCAGGTCGACGAGTGGGTCGGCTGACGTGCCGCCGGTGCTGCGCGCGACGGGGCTGACGAAGGTCTTCGGGGCGCGCGAGCAGGAGGCGCTGCGGCTGGCCGGCGAGGGCGTCGGGCGCGACGAGATCCTGCAGCGGACCGGGAGCACGCTCGCCGTCCACGACGTGGGCTTCAGCGTCGAGCGCGGGGAGCTGTTCGTCGTCATGGGCCTGTCCGGGTCGGGGAAGTCGACCCTCGTCCGGCTGCTCAACCGGCTCATCGAGCCCAGTGCCGGCACGGTCGAGGTCGACGGCCAGGACCTGCGGGCGCTCGGCGACGCCGACCTGCGGACGCTGCGCAACGACAAGGTCAGCATGGTGTTCCAGCACTTCGCCCTGCTCCCGCACCGCACGGTGCGGGAGAACGCGGCGTACGCGCTCAAGATCCGCGGGGTTCCCCCGGCCGAGCAGCGCGAGCGGGCCGACTGGGCGCTGCGCACGGTGGGGCTGCTCGACCGGGCCGACGCCCGGCCCGATCAGCTCTCCGGGGGGATGCAGCAGCGCGTCGGCCTGGCCCGCGCGCTCGCCGCGGACTCCGAGGTGCTGCTCATGGACGAGCCGTTCTCCGCGCTGGACCCGCTCATCCGACGCGACATGCAGGACCTGCTGGTGCAGCTGCAGACCGAGTTGCAGAAGACGATCGTGTTCATCACGCACGACCTCAACGAGGCCATGCGGCTGGGCGACCGCATCCTGATGCTCAAGGACGGGCGGACGGTCCAGCTGGGCACCGGGCCGGAGATCATCTCCGCCCCGGCCGACGCCTACGTCGCCGACTTCACCTCCGACGTCGACCGCACCCGCGTGCTCACCGCCGGCGACCTGCTGCGCGAGCCGCGGATGACCGCCCGGCTCGGCCAGTCCCCCGGCGAGGTGCTGCGCGCCCTCGGTGCCGCCGAGGCCAACGGCGTGTACGTGCTCGACGACGACCGGCGCATCGCGGGCGTGGCCCGCGACGACCTGCTCGCCCGGGCGCGCCACGAGGGCCGGACGGCCGTCGGCCCGCGGGAGCTCGTCGCCGACTACGCCACGATCGCCCCGGACCGCCCGCTGGTCGAGTTCGTCCACCTCGTCGGGCGCCACCCGGTGCCGCTCGGGGTCGTGGACGACGACGGGCGGCTGCTGGGCGTGGTGCCGCGTGCGGCCGTGCTCGACGCGCTGGCCGCCGTCCCCGTGCGACGGGAGGGCTGAGATGATCCCGCACATCCCCCTCGGCCAGTGGGTGGCCGACCTCATCGACTGGCTGCTGGCCACGGTGCCGTGGCTGTTCGACGCCGTCTCGCAGGTGATGCAGGTCCTCGTCGACGGCCTGACCGACGCCCTGACCACGCCGCCGCCGGTGGTCTGGCTCGTCGTCTTCGCGATCGTCGCCCTCGTCGTCCGCGGGTGGGGCCTGGCGCTCTACACGGTGCTGGCGTTCCTGCTCGTGGTCTCGCTCGAGCTGTGGGTCGAGACGATGCAGACCCTCGCGCTGGTCCTCGTGGCGGCGGTGATCGCCACGGCCATCGGGGTGCCCATCGGGATCCTGGCGGCCCGCAACCGCGCGGTCAGCGTCGTCGTCCGGCCGGTCCTGGACTTCATGCAGACGACGCCGGTCTTCGTCTACCTGATCCCGGCCGTCTTCTTCTTCGGCGTGGGTGTCGTGCCCGGTGTCGTGGCGACCATCCTGTTCGCCATCCCGCCCGGCGTCCGGCTGACCGAGCTCGGCATCCGGCAGGTCGACCGGGAGGTCGTCGAGGCCGCGCACGCCTTCGGCGCGCGGCCCGGCCAGATCCTGCGGGAGGTCCAGCTGCCGCTGGCGCTGCCGTCGATCATGGCCGGCGTCAACCAGGTCATCATGCTGGCGCTGTCGATGGTGGTCACGGCCGGACTGCTCGGCGCCGCCGGCCTCGGTGCGGTGGTCGTGCGGGCGGTGACCCAGCTCGACGTCGCCTCCGGTTTCGAGGGCGGGCTCGCCGTCGTCCTGCTCGCCATCTTCCTCGACCGGGTGACGGCGGCCTTCGGGCAGCGGACGGCCCTGTCGCGGCTGCTGGGGGCGAGGACGCGGCGGTCCCCGTCCCGCGGGACCACGGACCCGGCGGTCCCGCGGCCGGAGGAGCCCGCGGCGGCCGGCGCGCGGTCGTCCGGCTGACGGCGGGCTCCACCCGCCCGTCGCGGCACGACCCCGCGGGGACGTGTACAGTCGGCGCTACCGACGCGGGGTGGAGCAGCTCGGTAGCTCGCTGGGCTCATAACCCAGAGGTCACAGGTTCGAATCCTGTCCCCGCTACTGGCACGAGGGCCCCGGAGCTGATGCTCCGGGGCCCTCGTCGTGTCCGGAACACCTCCGCCGGTCGTCCGGTTGGCGAAGGGCATGGAACCCACCGTGACCGACGCCCCCGACGCCGAGCGCTACGAGATCCGCGACGGCGACCGCCTGCTCGGCCTGGCCGCCTACCAGCGCCACGGTGAGCAGGTGGTCTTCACCCACACCGAGGTCGACCCGGACGCCGAGGGATCGGGCCTGGGCGGGAAGCTCGTGCGGGGCGCGCTGGACGACGTCCGGTCGAGGGGCGGCCGGGTCGTGCCCCGCTGCTCGTTCGTGCGCGGCTGGATCGAGCGCCACCCGGAGTACGGCGACCTGGTCGACCACAACTCCTGACGGGCGGGTCCCTGCTCCGGCTGAGAGGCTGGGGCGCGTGCGTGTCCTCCTGGCCGGCTGGTTCAGCTTCGACGAGGTGATCGCCACCGTCGGCGACGAGCTGGGCGGGGACGCCGTCGGCCGGTGGCTGACCGAGCTCGAGGTGCCCTTCGACGTCGCCGTCGCGCCATTCCGCGAGCGCGGGGTGGACTGGCGTGACGTCGACCCCGCCGACTACACGCACCTCGTCTTCGTCACCGGCCCGATCCGGGACTCACCGCTGCTGCGCGAGCTCACCGGCACCCTCGCCGGGTGCCGGCGCTGGGCGGTCAACGTGCCGGTGGTGGACGAGGCCGGCCGGGCGCTGTTCGACGAGGTGTGGGAGCGCGACGCCGAGGGGGTCGGCCGGCCCGACCTCGCCGTCGAGGGCCCCGTGGTGGACGCCCCGGTGGTCGCCGTCGCCTTTACCCCGGCGCAGGGGGAGTACGGCGACCGCAGCCGCGCCGGCCGGGTCCGCGAGGAGATCGAGGAGTGGCTGGCCAGCCGGCAGCTGCCCTGGTTCGAGCTCGGCATGGACCAGTACGGGAAGCCCCACCCGCGCCGGCCGGCGCAGGTGGAGGCGCTCGTCGCGCGGGCCGACGTCGTGGTGAGCATGCGCCTGCACGGGCTGGTGCTCGGCCTGAAGTCCGGCCCGCCGGTGGTCGCCTGCGACCCGATCGCTGGCGGGGCCGAGGTGACCCGCCAGGCCGTGGCGCTCGACTGGCCGGTGGTGCTCCCGGCCGAGGACGTCGCCGCCGGCACGCTGGACGCCGCGCTGACCCGCTGCCTGTCCGGTGAGCTGGACGGCGCGGTCGCCGGTGCCCGGGTGCGCGGGGTCGCGGCCAACAGGCAGGCCCGCGAGTGGCTGGCCAGCCGGCTCGCGGGGTGAGCCGCGGCGCGCGGCCCGGTGTGTTGCCCGTCATCCTGCGTCGTCTCTAGCGTGGCCTGACCGCCGTCCGTCCCGCCGAGGAGGCCGCTGTGACCGTCGCACCCGAGGGCGTCGCACCCGAGGACGTCGCACCCGAGGACGTCGCACCCGAGGACGTCGCACCCGAGGACGTCGCACCTGAGGACGTCGCACCTGAGGACGTCGACCTCGCGTCCGTCGACCTGTCCGACCGGACCTGGTGGACGACGCCACCGGCGTACCGGCACGCCGCGTTCGACCGGCTGCGGCGGGAGCGGCCCTTCGCCTTCTTCGCCGAGCCCGACATCCCCGGCATCCCGGCCGGCCCCGGCTACCACGCGGTCACCCGCTACGCCGACCTCGAGGCGATCAGCTCGCAGCCGGCGGTGTTCTGCTCCGGCAGGGGCGCGGTGTCGATGCAGGACGTCCCGGCCGAGCTCCACGAGTTCTTCGGGTCGCTGATCAGCATGGACGACCCGCGGCACGCCAAGATCCGCCGGATCGTGTCGAAGACGTTCACGCCGCGGATGCTGGAGCGGACGCTGGACTCGGTGCGCGCGATCGTCGACGACGTCCTGGCACGGACCCGGGCGAAGGCCGAGGCGGGCGACGGCACCATCGACGTCGTCGCCGACATCGCCGCGCCGATCCCGCTGCGGGTCATCTGCGACATGATGGGCGTCCCCGAGCAGGACCGGCCCGGCGTGCTGGCGAACTCCAACATCGTCCTGTCGGGTGGCGACCCGGAGCTCATCGAGAACGACGACCCGCTGACCGCCTTCCTCACCGCCGGCATGGAGATGGCCGCGCTGATGGAGCGGCTGGCCGCCGAGCGGATGACCGACCCGCGCGACGACCTGACCACGGCGCTGGTCCGGTCGGAGGTCGACGGCGAGAAGCTCTCGCACCAGGAGATCGCGTCGTTCTTCATCCTGCTGCTGGTGGCCGGTAACGAGACCACCCGCAACGCCATCTCCCAGGGCCTGCTGGCGCTGGCCGAGCACCCCGACCAGCGGGCGCGGTGGGCGGCCGACCCCGGGCTGGACCGCACCGGCGTCGAGGAGGTCGTGCGCTGGGTCAGCCCGGTCACCTGGATGCGTCGTACCGCGACGCAGGACGGCGAGATCAACGGCCTCCGCTTCACCGCGGGCGAGAAGTTCCTGCTCTTCTACGCCGCGGCCAACCGGGACCCTGCGGTCTTCGCCGACCCGCAGCGCTTCGACGTCGGCCGCGACCCCAACCCGCACGTCGGCTTCGGCTCCAAGGGACCGCACTTCTGCCTCGGCGCGCACCTGGCCCGCCGCGAGCTGCAGGTCACCTTCCGCGCGATCTTCGACCAGCTGCCCGACCTGGAGGTGACCGGCCCGCCGGACCGGCTGGCGTCGTCGTTCGTCAACGGCCTCAAGCGGCTGCCGGCCCGGCTGGGCGGGGACGGCTGATGCGGGTCACCGCCGACCGCGAGCGCTGCGTGGGCTCCGGCCAGTGCGAGCTGCTCGCGCCCGAGGTGTTCGAGGTCGACGACGACGGCGCGGTGCGGGTGCTGCAGCCCGAGCCGGACGACGACGCCGCCGTCCGGGACGCCGTGCAGCAGTGCCCGACCGGCGCGCTGTCGCTGGAGGGCTGACGCCTCGGGCCCGCGCCTCGGGCCGGCGCCTCAGGCCAGCGCCTGCTCCAGGTCGGCGAGCAGGTCGTCGGCGTCCTCGATGCCCACCGAGAGCCGGACGAGGTCGCCGGGCACCTCCAGCGGCGAGCCGGCCGCGCTGGCGTGGGTCATCCGCGCCGGGTGCTCGATCAGCGACTCGACGCCGCCCAGGGACTCGGCCAGCGTGAACAGCTGCGACCGCTCGCAGACCCGCAGCGCGGCCTCCTCGCCGCCGGCCACCCGGAACGACAGCATCCCGCCGAAGCCGGACATCTGCTTCGCGGCGATGTCGTGGCCGGGGTGGTCGGGCAGGCCGGGGTAGCGCACCGAGGCGACCGCGTCGTGCGCGAGGAGGAACTCGGCGACCCGGGCGGCGTTGGCCTGGTGCCGGTCCATCCGCACGCCCAAGGTCTTGATGCCCCGCAGCACGAGCCAGTCCGACAGCGGACCGGAGACCGCGCCCATCGCGTTCTGGTGGTAGGCGAGCTGCTCGGCCAGGTCGGCGTCGTCCCCGACCACCAGCGCGCCGCCGACGACGTCGGAGTGCCCACCCAGGTACTTGGTCGTCGAGTGGACGACGACGTCGGCGCCCAGCGTCAGCGGCTGCTGCAGGTAGGGCGAGGCGAAGGTGTTGTCGACGACGAGCAGCGCACCGGCCTCGTGCGCGACCTCGGCCACCAGCGCGATGTCGGCGACGTTGAGCAGCGGGTTGGTCGGCGTCTCGCACCAGACCACCCGCGTGCTCGGCCGGATCGCCGCCCGCAGCGCGTCGACGTCGTTGAGGTCGGCCGGCGTGTGCTCCACACCCCACCGCGAGGCGACCCTCGAGATGAGCCGGAAGGTGCCGCCGTAGGCGTCGCCACCGAGGACGACGTGGCTGCCGGGCTCGCAGACCGTGCGCAGCAGGGTGTCCTCGGCGGCCAGGCCGGAGGCGAACGCCAGCCCGGTGCGGCCCTGCTCGAGGGCGGCGAGCGCCTCCTGCAGCGCCGTCCGGGTGGGGTTGGCGCTGCGCGCGTACTCGTAGCCGCCACGCAGGCCACCGACGCCGTCCTGCTTGAAGGTGGTCGCCAGGTGCAGCGGGACGACGACGTCGCCGGTGGCCGGGTCCGGGTCCTGCCCGGCGTGGATGGCGCGGGTGTTGAAGCCGGGGAGCCCGGCGGAGCTGCTCATGCCCCGACGGTAGGAGCCGGCGCGGCGGACGACGTGCCCGCGAGGTGCCCGAGCACGTCCTGCCGGGTGACGACGCCGGCCGGCTTGCCCTCCTCGTGCACGAGCAGCGCGTCCGCCGTGCTCAGGGCCGTGACCGCGGCGCTGACCGGCTCGCCGGAGCCGATGATCGGCAGCGGCGGCGACATGTGCCGCTCCACCCGGTCGGCGAGGCTGGCCCGCCCGGCGAACAGCGCGTCGAGCAGCGTCTTCTCCTCGACCGACCCGACGACCTCCCCGGCGGTCACCGGCGGCTCGGCGCGCACGACGGGGAGCTGGCTGACGCCGTACTCGCGCAGGATGTCGATGGCGTCGCGCACCGTCTCGTTCGGGTGGGTGTGCACGAGCTCCGGCGTCGCCCCGCCCTTCTCCGCGAGCAGCTCGCCGACGGTGCCCTGCGTGGCCTGCTCCAGGAAACCGTAGTCGGCCATCCAGTCGTCGTTGTAGATCTTGCCGAGGTAGCCGCGGCCGCCGTCGGGCAGCAGCACCACCAGGACGTCGTCCTTCGTCAGCCGCTCCGCGGCGCGCAGCGCGGCGACCACCGCCATGCCGCAGGAGCCGCCGACGAGCAGGCCCTCCTCGCGGGCCAGCCGCCGGGTCATCGCGAAGGAGTCCCCGTCGCTGACGGCGATGATCTCGTCGGCGATCGAGCGGTCGTAGGCGTCGGGCCAGAAGTCCTCTCCGACGCCCTCCACCAGGTAGGGGCGCCCGGTGCCGCCGGAGTAGACCGAGCCCTCGGGGTCGGCGCCGACCACGCGCACCCGCCCGCCGGAGGCCTCCCGCAGGTACCGGCCGGTGCCGCTGATCGTGCCGCCGGTGCCCACGCCGGTGACGAAGCAGGTCACCTTCCCGTCGGTCTGTGCCCAGATCTCCGGCCCGGTGCTCTCGTAGTGCGACCGCGGGTTGGCCGGGTTGGCGTACTGGTCGGGCTTCCACCCGCCGGGGGTCTCGCGGGCCAGCCGGTCGGAGACCGAGTAGTAGGAGCGCGGATCGGCCGGGTCGACGGCGGTCGGGCAGACGTGCACCTCGGCGCCGTAGGCCTTGAGCACGTCGATCTTCTCCTTGCCGACCTTGTCGGGGCAGACGAAGACGCAGCGGTAGCCGCGCTGCTGGGCGACCAGCGCCAGCCCGATGCCGGTGTTGCCGCTGGTCGGCTCCACGATCGTCCCGCCCGGCCGGAGCGCGCCGCTGGCCTCGGCGGCGTCGACCATCCGGACGGCGATGCGGTCCTTCACCGAGCCGCCGGGGTTGAGGTACTCGACCTTGGCCAGCACCAGGGGCGCGTCCGGCCCGAGGTCGCGGGTCACGGACGTCAGCCGGACCAGCGGGGTGTTCCCGACCAGCTCGATGACGTTCTCGACGTACTGCACGGAAGGCCCTCCTCGGCGGGCGGCCGGTCGCCGGCCCGTCGCCGTCCATCCCACCAGACGGGACCGGCCCGCGCCGGGTGTCGGGGCTCCGGGCGCCGGGCACCGGACCGGGCATGACCGGGACCGTCCCCGCCGTGCCGCTCGCCGACGGCGGCACCATGCCGCTGCTCGGGTTCGGCACCTGGCAGATGACCGGGTCCACCTGCTACGACGCCGTCCGCACCGCCCTCGACGCCGGTTACCGGCACCTCGACACCGCGACGATGTACCGCAACGAGGCCGAGGTCGGCCGGGCGCTGCGCGACTCCGGGGTCGACCGCGCCGAGGTCTTCGTGACCACCAAGCTCCCGCCCCGGGAGGCCGGGCGGGCCGACCGGACGCTGGCGGCGTCCCTCGACGCGCTCGGCGTCGACGCGGTCGACCTGTGGCTGGTGCACTGGCCGCCCGGCGGCGCCGGGGAGGACCTGTGGGAGCGCTTCGTCGCCGCCCGCGAGGCCGGGAGGGCCCGGGCCGTCGGCGTCAGCAACCACTCCCTGGACCAGGTCGACCGGCTCACGCAGGCCACGGGCGTGATGCCGCAGGTCAACCAGGTCAGCTGGGCGCCGTCGCGCTACGACGCCGCGGTCGAGGCCGGGCACCGCGAGCGCGGCGTCGTCCTGGAGGGCTACAGCCCGTTCAAGAACACCGACCTGCGCCACCCGGTGCTGCGGGAGGTCGCCGACGCGCACGGGGTCACCCCGGCGCAGGTGGTGCTGCGCTGGCACGTCGAGCACGAGGTCGTCGTCATCCCCAAGTCGGCCACTCCCGAGCGGATCCGGGCGAACCTGGCCATCGGGGACCTCACGCTGTCCGCCGACGAGGTTGCCCGCATCGACGGCCTGGCGCGACGCTGAGCCGCCGGCCGGCGGGTGCCGCTACGGCGTCGGCCCGGTCCCCCCGCCGGCAGCCGCGGCGGACGCCGCCGACGCGTCCCCGGCCGGCTGCGGTGCGGCGTCGGCGCGCCGGGTGACCGGCTTCCGGGACTCGCCGGCCAGCGCCGGCCGGACGTCGATCAGCGGCGCGACCAGGCCCGTCGTCGGCCGGGTCACCGGTGTCAGGTCGGGTGCCGTGCGCCGCGCGCGCCGGGACCGCAGCGCGGTGAGGAGGTCGAGCAGCGCCAGCCCGGCGGCGGCGGCGGTGGCGGCACGCAGGCGGCGGTACCGCTCGCCGCGCCGGTGCGACAGCGCGACGCCCATGGCGGTCAGGTCCAGCGCGTCGCCGACGACGCGGGTCCAGGCCCACCCGGGTCGGCCGGCGAGCAGGCCGGAGGCGTGCACCAGTTCCCGGACGCCGACCGCGGTGATGACCGGCAGGGCGTTGGGCGAGTCGTCGACCCCGCTGGCCCGGGCCACGCCCATGGGGGAGACGAGCATCGAGGTGCCCAGGCCGAGGCTGGCCAGACCGAGGAAGCGGGCCGTGCGGCGGCGGGCGGGGCTGGAGCTCATGGGTCCTCCCGGAGGTCGGTGCCCGGGAGCGGCTACCCGTCAGGGCCCGGCGAAAACGGCGGGTGGCGAGCCGTCGCGGGCGGCGACGAGGATGCGGGCATGACCTCTCCCGTCGGTACCCGCACCCTCGGCCGCGACGGCCCGGCCGTCTCCGCGATCGGCCTCGGCTGCATGGGGATGAGCCAGATGTACGGCACGGCCGACCGCGACGAGTCGGTCGCGACCGTCCACCGCGCCCTCGACCTCGGCGTCACGTTCCTCGACACCTCCGACGTCTACGGCGACGGGCACAACGAGGAGCTGGTGGGCGAGGCGATCGCCGGGCGGCGCGACGAGGTGCAGCTGGCGACCAAGTTCTCCCTGTCGCGCAACGACCGCGGCGGCATGGACATCGACGGCCGCCCGGAGAACGTGCGGGCGCGCGCCGAGGCCAGCCTGCGGCGGCTGCGCGTCGACGTCATCGACCTCTACTACCAGCACCGCGTGGACCCGCGGGTGCCGATCGAGGACACCGTCGGCGCGATGGCCGAGCTGGTGGAACAGGGAAAGGTCCGCCACCTCGGGCTGTCGGAGGCGTCGGCCGCCTCCCTCCGCCGCGCCGTCGCCGTCCACCCGATCGCCGCGCTGCAGAGCGAGTGGTCGCTGTGGACCCGCGACCTCGAGTCGGAGGTGCTCGGGGTCGCCCGCGAGCACGGCATCGGCATCGTGCCGTTCAGCCCGCTGGGCCGGGGTTTCCTCACCGGTGCCATCCGCAGCCCCGAGGACTTCGGCGAGGACGACTGGCGTCGCGGACACCCGCGCTTCACCGGGGAGGCGTTCGCGGCCAACCTCCGCCTGGTCGACGCCGTCCGGGCCATGGCCGAGGAGAAGGGGTGCACGCCCGGCCAGCTGGCGCTGGCCTGGGTGCTCGCGCAGGGCGGCGACGTCGTGCCGATCCCCGGTACCAAGCGGCGCAGCTACCTGGAGGAGAACGTCGCCGCGGCGGCCGTGCAGCTCTCGGACGGCGACCTGGCGCGGCTGGGCGAGATCGCCCCGCCGGGGGTGGCGCAGGGCGGGCGCTACGCCGACGCCTCCTACGCGTACGGCGACAGCCCCGAGCGGGCCGCGTGACCACCTCCACCGGCACCCTGCGCGTGCCCGGCGCCGACGGCGTCGCGGTCGCCGTGCACCGGTGGGGTGGCCCCGGCGCGCTCCCGCCTGTCTACCTCCAGCACGGCTTCGTCGCGGACACCCGGCTCAACTGGGTCGGCACCGGGACGGTCGCGGCCCTCCTGTCGGCCGGGCGGGAGGTCGTCGGTGTCGACGCCCGGGGGCACGGGAGGTCGGACAAGCCGCACGACCCCGTCGCCTACGGGGAGGCCCGGATGGCCGACGACCTGCGGCGGGTGGCCGACGCACTCGGCCACGACTCCTTCGACCTGGCCGGCTACTCGATGGGCGCCACGGTCGCGATGCTGACCGCGGTGACCGACCGGAGGGTGCGCCGGCTGGTGGTCTGCGGCGCCGGCGCCGCGGTCGTCGAGCCCGGTGGTGCCGAGCGCCACTCCGTGCTGATGGGAGGGCTGGCTGCCGCGCTGGACGCGGCCGACGTCGCCGACGTGCGTGATCCCGCGACCGTCTTCTACCGTCGGCTGGCCGACGCCCTCAACGCCGACCGGCGCGCCCTCGCCGCGCACGCCCGCGCGGTGCACGCCAGAGGTGCCGACCTGGCCGCCATCACCGCGCCCACGCTGGTGCTCGTCGGCGACGGCGATCCGCTGGCGGTCCGCCCCGAGGTGCTGGCCGCTGCCATCCCCGGTGCCCGGGTGGCCGTCGTCCCCGGCGACCACTCGACCGCCCTCCGGACGCCGGCCTTCGCCGCGGCGCTGGTCGGCTTCCTCGGGGAGGACCGGTGATCACGGATCCGCACTGCGGAGTCGCGCACGGCGCGCCCGCACCCGAGGTCACCGGCCGCGTGCTGGTGACGGTGTTCGTCTCGCCGGTGGCCGAGGTGCTGCAGCGGTGGGCACCCGAGCTGGGCTTCCGCACCGTGCTGCTCGACCCCGACCCCGCCCGCGGGGCCGGGGTCGTCGGCCTGGCCGACCTGACGGAGGACCTGTCGGACGCCGACGTCGTCGTCACCGACCACCACCGCTCGGAGCTGGGTGAGTTGCTGCGCGACGCGCTGGCCCGGCGGGTGCGCTGGGTGGGCGTGATGGGCAACCCGCGGCACGAGGGGCCGCACGTCGCCGCGCTGGCCGCCCTCGGGGTGCCGCCCGAGGAGGTGGCCCGGGTGCACCGGCCGATCGGGCTGGACATCGGCTCCCGCACGCCGGCCGAGATCGCGCTGAGCACGCTGGCCGGGCTGGTGGCCGACCGCAACGGCCGCAGCGGCGGCACGCACGGCCCGACGTGAGCGACGTCCTGCTGGGTGCCGACCTCGGCACCAGCGGGCTCAAGCTCGCCGCGCTCGACGCCGACGGCGCGACCGTCGCCGAGGCCGAGGTCGAGTACGCGGTGCACAGCCCGCAGCCGGGCTGGGCGGAGACGGACGTCGGCACCTGGCGGGCGGCGCTCGACGCCGCGCTGGAGCAGGTGGCCCCGGCCCTGCGCGGCGCCACCGTCCGGGGGCTGGGGCTGTCCGGCCAGATGCACGGCGCCGTCCTGGTCGACGACACCGGCGCCGCGCTCGCCCCGGCGCTGCTGTGGCCCGACCGGCGGGCCGCCGCCGAGCTGCACCGGTGGCGCGAGCTCCCCGTGGCCGACCGCGCCGCCCTGGCCAACCCGCTGGTGCCCGGCATGACCGGGCCGCTGCTGGCCTGGCTGGGCGCGCACCGGCCCGGGCTCCTGGCCCGCGCCGCCGGCGTGCTGCTGCCCAAGGACGCGCTGCGCGCCACGCTGCTGCCCGGGACCGACTGGCACCGCACCGACCGCAGCGACGCCTCGGCGACCCTGCTGTGGGACGTCCCCGGCGACCGCTGGTCGACGGCCGCCACGGCCGCCGCCGGCGTGGACCCGGGCCTGCTGCCCGCCGTCGTCCCGGGCTCGACCGTGGCCGGCGCCGCCGACCTGCTGGGTGCCGAGGTGCCGGTCGTCGTCGGCGGCGCGGACACGCCGCTGGCACTGCTGGCGGCCGGCACCCGCACCGGCGTCCAGGTGAACCTCGGGACCGGCGCGCAGCTCCTCCGGCCGGGGTGGACCCCCGCTCCGGTCGCCGACCCGGTGGTGCACACCTATGCCGACGCCGAGCGCGGCTGGTACGCCATGGCCGCCCTGCAGAACGGCGGACTGGCGTGGTCCTGGGTGCGCGGGGTGCTGGGCATGACCAGCGCCGAGCTCTTCGAGGCCGCGGGCGGCGTCCGGGCCGGCGCCGGCGGAGTGGTCTTCCGGCCCTTCCTCACCGGCGAGCGGGGCGGTGTCGCCGGTCCGGCCGACCTCGGCAGCTGGACCGGTCTCTCGGCGGGGACGACCCGCGCCGACCTCGCCCGCGCTGCCGTGGAGGGAGTCGTGTTCGCGGTCGCGGCGGCGGCGGACCTGCTCGGCGGTGGGTGGCAGGTCGTCCTGACCGGCGGGGGAGGGCGCTCGGCCGTCGTCCAGCAGCTCCTCGCCGACGTCCTCGCCGCCCCGGTCCGGTACCTGCCGCTGCGCAGCGCCTCGGCCGTCGGCGCCGCGCTGCTCGCTGCGCGCGGGACCGGGACGGCCGTCGCGGTCCCTCAGGAGCCGGGTCGGGTCGTGACGCCCCGCACGGACCCGGAGCTGCAGGCGGCGGCCCGCCGCTGGCGCGCGTCGTGAGCCGACCGCGGGGGGCTGCGCATCGGCGCGGACGTCGGCCGGCGGGTCATCCCGGACGGGATCTGCGGCGTACGAGGCCGACCAGCCGTCGCCGCAGCCGATACCAGACGGGCGTGGCGGCGAGGCCTCCGACGGCCAGCATAACCAGCACCCAGACCACCACCACCCAGATCACGTACTGCACGGTGAAGCCGTACAGCCGAGGGCTGACCAGTGCGGCGGTGACGAGGGCGGCGGCCAGTCCGGCCGTCGCTGCCGCGAGGAGCGTCCGCCCGACGGCGGCCGGCGTCCCTACTGCCAGGAGGCCCACGGCCAGCAGGGTGAGAGTCACGATCTCGATGGCCACGAGCGGGCCCGGTTCCAGGGTCGAACCCAACCCATAGGTGTACGTCGGGTCGCTGAGGTAGGTCAGGTCTCCGAGGTACTCGGGCAGGGGCTCGGCAACGAGCAGCAGGCCCGCAGACACCGCCGCTATCCCGGCCGCCACACCCGTGACCTGGGCGACCGGCACGGACGCGAGGTCGGGGGTGACTGGAGGCCGGCCCATCATGCGCCGGCGCCGGACGGTCTGCCGCCAGCCCGGGTCCAGCCGGGTCGTCGCCTCCAGACCGATCCAGGTGACGAGGAGGACGACCGCCGCCGCCTGGGACAGCCAGTCGGGCCCCGACCGGATCATCAGCTGAGGTGTGTCGGTGTCGACCGCGGTATAGCTCGGGACGTGCCACAGGTGGGCGAAGACGAGCGCCAGGACGCTCAGGACCAGCCGCGACAGGGTCACACTCCAGAGCGCCGGCACGGTCGAGCGTGCTAGGTCGGGTGACGTGGTGGAGGCCAACGAACCCTCCTTTAGGTCGCCGTCACGACAACGGTGGCCGGTGCGGAGGCGAGGTTCCGGACAAGCAGGACCCGATCCGGTCCAGTCGGGAGGGCCAGGCGGGCGCCGGCGAGGTCGTGGGGCGAGATGCACTCCGTGGGTTCGGCGCGAGGCCCCGGGTTCAGGATGAGTTCCATGGCCCTGGCCCCGCCGGAGGGCTCCGCGCTGACCTCGACGGATCCGTCCGGGAGGTCGAATGACGCGGCGCTCAGCGGGGGGAGTTCTTCGGGGAACGGCTGCCCGAGTGACAGCGCCGATGCCGTGGCCGACACCGTCGTGATCGAGTACGACCCACTCGTCCCCGTCTCGTACGGCCGGACGTAGACCTGGTACACCTCATCCGCGCGGGTCGGGACGCTCACCCACGAGTCGGTCGAGCGCAACTTGGGGACGGTGCCGGAGACTGAGGTGTCGCTGACCTCCACAGGGCAGGCGGTACTGACGTAGGTACCGGAATCGTCATTGGTGAGCCCGTCCGAGTACTCCGACCCCCCGAGGGGGAGCAAGGTGAGGATGGTGTCGAACGCGTTGGAGTGCGCTACGACGTCGACAGTCGTCCCCGTTCCGCGGAGCAGCATCGGCCCGGCCACCGCGCCACTCAGCTCCCCGTCGTACGTGACCCCGTCGGGGTCGACGGACAGCTCAGGCCCGGTGGCGACCCAGAGCTCGTAGTCGGTGGGGGTGTCCGTCCGCCCCTCCACCACGAGCTGGTGGTCCCCGGGCGGAACGTCGGCCCAGAAGGCTCGGACGGCGGGTCCGGGGTCGAGGTCGGTGCCGCCCGCGTCCTGCACCGTCCCGTCGGGAGCCTGCAGGCCCAGTCGAACGGCCTGCCCGGTGGCCTCGCTGGCGCCCACGACCAGAGCAGTGGCGAGGTCGAGGTGTACCAGGTGCAGGTCCTGCTCTCCGCTCGTTACCCTGCCGGTGAGGGACGTCCCGGCCGTGAGAACCGTGTCTGCCATGCTGGTCTCGTCTGCCGTACTGGTCTCGGGAGACGGGAGCACCAGCGCTCCTAGAGCGGACACTAGGGCCACCACGACCGGCGGGACGGTGGCCCTCGCCCAGGTCAGCGCGCGGCGCTCCCGCCGTGCCCGCCACCGGACGTTCGCGACGAGGACCGGGGTGATGAACGTGTCGTGGGTGAGCTCGTACCAGCGGCCGCCCCCGTCGACCCGCTGCTCACCGCGGATGACGTGCCGGGCCTCGAGCTGGTCGACCACGTCGTTGGGGATCGGGATCACGTCGTCGGTGTGCGTGGGTCCGCGGAACACGGTGCCTCGAGTGCGCACCGCCGTCACGAGCCGGGTGCTGAACCACTCCCGCAGCGTGGCCTCGTCCACCGGGGACGAGGCCACGACGGACGACATCACGTCGTCGTAGTAGGCGGCGAGCACGTCCTCGATGTCGCCGAACCGGGGGAGCTCGGCGGCGGTGATCTCCCCGGGATTGGCCTCCCCCCAGATGGAGTGGCATACGACCTGGAGCTGCACCGGCTCCACGCGCGTGCCGTCGATCAGCTCGAAGTGCCCGGGGCGGACCTCCGCCCTCGTCTTCATCAGCTCGCCGACGAGGATCTCGGCCGCCTCGGCGGAGAACGGCTTCGCCGACCCCCTCGCCGTCTGCACCACCGCCTCGAGCGCGGCCTCCCGACTGAGGTGGTCCAGGCGGTAGCGCAGGCCCAGACCGTGGGGGAGTAGCCCGGCGAAGACCTCGAGCTGGCTCACCCGGTCCTCGCGGACCAGCCACACCACCCGGAGCAGCGGGTCGGCACGCAGCGCTTCCGCCACCTGCAGGAAGAACGCGCGCTGGTGCTCGGGTGATCGGCTGGAGTAGATCGCCAGGATCTCCTCGAACTGGTCGAAGACCAGGACCCGGGCGACCGGTGTCCCGTCGTCCTCCGGCCTCGGGTACCGGGCGAGGAAGTCCGCCAGGGTCCAGGACGCCGCCTGGTCGGGGGACACCGTCGGGTCCATCTCCAGGATCGCCTGGTAGGTGTAGAAGCACGCCAGCGTGTCCGACCGCTCGACGTCCGTGCGCCCGCGGACCCGGGCCACCGGCAGGACCTGGAAGTCGTGGACGTCCTCCAGTTCCGGGATGACGCCCGCGTTCACCAGCGAGGACTTGCCGGCTCCGCTGGGGGAGTAGAGGAGGACCAGAGGCTGGCTCAGGATGTATGAGACCAGCTCCTGGACCTCTCGCTGCCGGCCGAAGAAGCGGGACTCGTCACGGCTCCGTCGGGGGAAGGGCACGGGGCCGATGAACGGGTTGCCCGTGATGACGCCGGTTGCCGTGTCAGTCGCCACCACGGACGTACTCCTCGTACCTCTCGAGCAGTTCCCGGGCGAACTGGGTGGCGTCACCCCAGTACATGGCCAGGCTCGGCACGTGGTGCAGCTGGGTCAGATACCTCTGCAGATACTCCTGTGCCTCGGCCACCTTCCCGGGGGCCACCTCGTCCTCGCCGGGGACCAACTGGATCGCCACGGCGGGTTTCTGTGTGTTGGCCCTGATGGTGCGCATGAGCCCCCGGAAGAGCACCCGGAAGGTCCAGTCCGACAGGCGGTAGCCGATGAACAGCAGGCTGCTGCCGGCCAGCGCGGTGCGGATGTCCGAGCGCAGGAACTGCGACCGGTGCTGGGAGTCCTCGGCGGCGGAGATGAGGAAGTCGAGGTAGTCCTCCTCGGTCAGCACCAGGGAGTCGATCCAGTCCGCCTGGCCGTGCAGGTGGTAGACGAGGGGCTGGGCGACGCTCGGCCGGTGGGTCCGCCCCGGCGGGACCCTCTCCTCGATGGACTCGTAGTCGTTCCACCGGCAGTAGTCGATCGCAGGTGACTTCTCCGGGCGCAGCGACCGGCAGATCATGTCGTCGTAGTTGGTGGTGATGTAGAGCGGGAACGGCAACTGCGCCAGGTAGGGATACGGGGTCCCGCCCAGGTCGACGTCGCCGACCGCGGCCAGCGCCTCGAGCATCATCTCCTTGGGTCGCGCCGGGTAGTCGACCAGCGCTATGTACTGGCTGACCCGGGCGAGGTCCTGGTCGTCGGCCAGCGGGTAGTCGTACTCCCGGGCCCAGGACCGGGCCAGCCGCGCCGCGCCCGGGACGATCGTGGCGCTCGCACCCGCGCCGATGACGGGAGTGCACTGTCCCTTGTGGATCTGCCGTAGCAGGGTGGTCCACCCGCGCTGGTCGAGGCTCACGTCCCGGTCCTCCGATGTCCCCCACCGCGGCGTTCAGTGCCGCCGCGACGTCCGTGCCGGTTACCTTGAGTATGGCTGTGGGGTGGTCCCCGTCACAGTGACGGTGACGCCGTGGTGACGCCGTGGTGACGCCGATCTGCGGCCTCTCCACCGGTGCGTGGTCGATCGGCGGGTCCGCCCGCCAGCCCGCGGAACGGCGCGGGGCCGGTCCCCGTTGACCGGGGTGATGGGACCCGCACCGGGACCCGGCGAGAGGAGGACGCGACATGGCGTCGGTGTTCGACAAGGTGGCCCAGTTCGCCCGCAGCCCCAAGGGCCAGCAGGCGCTCCGGCAGGTGACCACCAAGGCCCAGCAGATGGCCAAGGACCCCAAGACCAAGGCGCGGATCGACGACGCGCGCCGCCGGTTCTCCGGTGGCCGCGGCACGGGCGGTTCCGGCACGGGTGAGACGACCCCGACGGTCTAGCCACGAACTGACGACGGCGGCCCCTCCCCGGTTTCGGGGAGGGGCCGCCGCCGTGTCTCAGGTCGCCGTGTCTCAGGTCGCCGGGTCGGGCAGGCGCAGGTGCGTCAGTGCGGCGTCGTGCAGCAGGCCGTTGGTGGCCAGCGCGCTGCCGCCGGCCGGCCCGGGCGCGCCGGACAGGTCGGTGAAGCGGCCGCCGGCCTCGCGGACGACGACGTCGAGCGCGGCGAGGTCCCACAGCGACACCTCGGGCTCGCAGGCGACGTCGACGGCGCCCTCGGCGAGGAGCACGTAGCTCCAGAAGTCGCCGTAGCCGCGGGTCCGCCAGACCGACCGGGAGAGGTCGAGGAAGCCGTCGAGCAGGCCGCGCTCCTCCCACCCGGCCAGGCTGGAGAACGACAGGCTCGCGTCGCCGAGGTCGGAGACGCCGGACACCCGGCAGCGGGTGGCCGACTCCAGCCGCCGGCCGGTCCAGGCGCCGACGTCCTTGGCCGCCCACCAGCGGCGGTTGAGGGCCGGCGCCGAGACCAGCCCGACGACCGCCTCGTCGCCGTCGAACAGCGCGATGAGCGTCGCCCACACGGGCACGCCGCGCACGAAGTTCTTCGTCCCGTCGATGGGGTCGAGCACCCAGCGCCGCGGGCCGTGCCCGGTGACGCCGAACTCCTCGCCCAGGACGGCGTCGCGGGTGCGGGCCCGCGCGAGGGTGGTGCGCAGCTGCTCCTCGACGGCACGGTCGGCGTCGGTGACCGGCGTGAGGTCCGGCTTGGTCTCGACCGTCAGGTCGAGCGCGCGGTACCGCTCCATGCTGATCGAGTCCGCCTGGTCGGCGAGGACGTGCGCCAGGTGCATGTCCCCGGTGAAGTCCCGGCCCGGTGTCATGGGCACCGAACCTAGCGGGCGGTCAGTCGAAGACCGCGGCACTGACCCCGCTGGGCCCCTCGTACTCCCGGTCGTCGATCTTCTCCAGCGCGTCGAGCACCTCCTTGTCGCCGCCCTTGGCGTGCTCGAGGATCTGCTGCTTGCTGGCCGGGTAGTCCATGCCCTTCAGGGCCTTCTGGATGTCGATGGGGCTCACCATGGCAGTCGGCTACCCCCGCCCGTGCCGTCCGATGCGCGGATACCGTCGCAGGCGTGGAGGCGGCGAGGATCGTGGGGCTGCTGGCCGACCCCACCCGGTTGAGGGTGGTGGCGGCCCTGGCACTGGGCGCCGCGACGATCGAGGAGGTGGCCGACGCCTCCGGGCTGGCGCTCAAGGACGTCGCGCTGGCCGCCCGCCGGTTGGCCCGCGGCGGGCTGGTGCGCCGTGACGGGCACGCGCTCGAGCTGCTGACCGACCGCTTCGGCGCGGCCGCGCGGGCCGCCGCCGAGGCCGAGCCGGCCCCCGAGCCGCTGTCGGAGGACCCCGCCGAGTCCGCCGTCCTGGCCGCGTTCGTCCGCGACGGCCGGCTGGTGTCCATCCCGGCCCAGCGCACCAAGCGGCGGGTGGTGCTCGAGCACCTGGTGCGGGTGTTCGAGGTCGGCGTCCGTTACCCGGAGCGCGAGGTGAACGCGCTGCTGGCGGTCTGGCACCCCGACACCGCGGCGTTGCGCCGGTACCTGGTCGACGAGGGCCTGCTCTCCCGGGCGGAGGGGCTCTACTGGCGCAGCGGCGGCTGGGTCGACGTCTGACCCGCCGGACCTCGCGCTCTCAGCCAGCCGGGTGCCGAGCACGACCGTCCGCACGCCTCTCCCGCCGGTCGTCGTGTTCTGGTCCGCATGCGGAGCAGAGCACGACGTCCCGCGGACAGGTCCCGGCTCCCGGCCACACTGCCCAGGTGGGCCTGGAGGCGGCGGTCCGGACGACGGGCAGCAACGGGCCACGCTGCGGGTGCTGCCCGCTGCTGGAGACCTCGCAGGGAGGCTACGGCTGGCCGAGCCGGACGGTGCCGTCGGCGTCGACCGACCAGCCGGGGTTGTGCGCGACCTCCCAGACGACGCCGTTCGGGTCGGTCACCAGCGCGTGGAAGACACCGCCGAAGGCGCCCTCCTCCGGGGCGGTGAGCACCGTGCCGCCGGCCGCGGCCATGGCGTCGACGAGCGCCCGGACGGCGTCCCGGTCGGCCACGTTGTGCGCCAGCGTCACACCGGAGACCGCGGGCCGCGCCGGGCCGGTGCCGAGGTCCTGCGCGAACTTCGCCGCCTCGAAGAAGGCCAGCACCGTGCCCGGCGCGACCTGGAAGAACACGATCTCGCCGGGGACGTCGAGCAGCGGGGACCAGCCGAGCCCCCCGACGTAGAAGCGCCGCGCCGCGTCGAGATCGGCGGTGGCGAGGGTGAGGAAGTGGACCTGCTGCTGCACGGGACCTCCGTCGTTCAGTAGCCGGGGCCGACCTGGCCGACGGCGTCGAGCAGCCGCCGGACGCTGGCCAGCCGTTCGGCCCGCGCCGGCGGTCCTGCCGTCGCCCAGGCGTCGAGCGCGCAGTCGGGGTCGTCGGCGGAGTGCCCGCATCCGGGCGGGCAGTCGACGGCGGCCTCGGCGAGGTCGTCGAAGGCGCCCACCACGTCGTCGGCGGTCACGTGCGCCAGCCCCAGCGAGCGGATGCCCGGGGTGTCGACGATCGTGCCGCCGCCGGGCAGGTCGAACAACACCGCCGACGACGAGGTGTGCCGGCCCTTGCCGACCTTGCTCACGTCGCCGATGGCCCGGTCGGCCTCGGGCACCAGCCGGTTGACCAGCGTCGACTTGCCCACGCCCGACTGGCCGACGAACACGCTCGTCCGCCCGGTCAGCCGGTCGAGCAGCGGGTCCAGCGGCGTCTCGCGCGACATCGGCACCGCGTCGACCTCCAGCCCGGCGTAGCGGTCCAGCAGCGGCTGGGCGCTGGCCAGGTCGGTCTTGGTGAGGCAGAACAGCGGCTCCAGGCCCCCGGCGTAGGCGGCGACCAGACAGCGGTCGAGGAACCCGAGCGCCGGGTCGGGGTCGGTGACCGACGTGACGACGACGAGCTGCTCGGCGTTGGCCACCACCACCCGCTCGGTCGGGTCGGTGTCGTCGGCGGTGCGTCGCAGCGACGTCGCCCGGTCCTCGATGACGACGATCCGGGCGAGGGTGTCCGGCCGCCCCGTGGTGTCGCCGACCAGCCGCACCCGGTCGCCGACGACGACGCCGTGCCGGCCCAGCTCCCGGGCGCGCATCGCGGTGACCTCGACGGGGGCCCCGTCGTCGCCCTCGACCCGGACGGTCATCCGCCCGCGGTCGACCGCGACCACCAGCCCCGGGACGGCGTCGGCGTGCACGGGGCGGGTGCGGGTGCGCGGTCGCGACCCGCGCCGGCTGGGCCGGACCCGGACGTCGTCCTCGTCCGACCGGCTGTCGTGCCGCCGGCTCAGGAGACCACCCCCGCCGTCGCGCCGAGCATCCCGGCCCAGCGCTCGCGGAAGTCCGGCAGCGTCTTGGTCACCGCCTCGGGCCCGGACACCCGGACGCCGTCGACGGCCAGGCCGAGGACGGCGGCGGCGTGCACCATGCGGTGGTCGGCGTAGGAGTCGACCAGCGCCGGGCGCCGCGGGCCGGGGGAGACGACCAGCCCGTCGGGCAGCTGCTCGACCCGCGCACCGACGGCGCTGAGCACCTCGTCGAGGGCCTGCAGCCGGTCGGTCTCGTGGCCGCGCAGGTGCCCGATGCCGGTCAGCCGCGACGTGCCGCCGGCGAGGGCGCACAGCGCGGCGAGCACCGGCGTCAGCTCGCCCACCTCGCCGAGGTCGGCGACCAGCGGGGCGATCGTGCCGGTGCCGGTGACCTGCAGCCCCTCGGGCGTGCGCTGCACGTCGGCACCCATCTGGCGCAGCAGGCGGTCGAGCTGCGCGCCGGGCTGGGTGGTGACCTGCGGCCAGTCGGGGACGGTCACGCGCCCGCCGGTGACCAGTGCCGCGGCGAGGAACGGCGCGGCGTTGGACAGGTCGGGCTCCACGACGCGGTCGCGCGCGGCGACCGGGCCGGGCGCGACCCGCCAGCCGCGGCCGGTGGCGGTCACGTCGACGCCGTGCTCCCGCAGCGCGACGACGGTCATCTCCACGTGCGGCATCGAGGGGACCCCGCCGGCCGGCGTGAGGTCGAGGCCCTCGTCGAAGCGAGCGGCGGCCAGCAGCAGGCCGGAGATGATCTGCGAGGACTCGCTCGCATCGACCGTCACCGTCCCGCCGCGCACCCGGCCGGTGCCGTGCACGGTGAACGGCGCCCGGCCGCGGCCCCCGTCGTCGACCTCGACGCCGAGGTCGCGCAGCGCGGCGACGAGCCCGGCGTTGGGGCGCTCGTGCAGCCGCGGGTCGCCGTCCAGCCGCACCGGGCCGGTGGCCAGCGCGGCCACCGGCGGCAGGAAGCGCAGGACGGTGCCGGCCAGCCCGGCGTCGACCTCGGCGGGGCCGCGCAGTTCGCCCGGGGTGACCAGCCAGTCCGCGTCGGGGGAGGTGCCGTCGTCCTCGACACCGACCCCGAGGGCCCGCAGCCCCGCGGCCATGAGCTCGGTGTCGCGGGCCCGCAGAGGGCGGACCAGCCGGCTCGGCCCGTCGGCCAGCGCGGCCAGCACCAGCGCCCGCGCGGTCAGCGACTTCGAGCCCGGCAGCGGGACGACGGCGTCGACGGGGGTCGGGCGGTGCGGTGTCGTCCAGGCCGGGCTCACGGCACCATCCTGCCCGGTCGGCGACACCGCACCGCGCGCACGCTCAGCTGCCGGCCGGCTTGGCCTTCTTCACCGGGACCGTGCGGACCAGGCGGCGGTTGGCGAACTCGAACATCGCCAGCTCGGAGAGCTCACGGCCGTAGCCGGACCGCTTCACGCCGCCGAAGGGCAGCTCGGGAGAGGACCCGGTCGGCTGGTTGATCCACACCATGCCGGCCTCCAGCCGCTCGGCCACCGCCCGCGCGCGGTCGAGGTCGCTGCTCATGACGGTGGCACCCAGGCCGAAGTCGCTGTCGTTGGCCAGCGCGACCGCCTCGTCGGCGTCCTTGACCTTGTAGACGACGGCCGCGGGGCCGAACAGCTCCTCGCGGTAGGCCCGCATCTCCGGGGTGACGTCGGTGAGGATCGTGGCCTCGACGAACGCGCCCGCGTGGTCGGGCCGCTGCCCGCCGGCGACGACGGTGGCGCCCTTGTCGACGGCGTCCTGGATCTGCGCGTGCAGGTCCTGCGCGGCCCGCTCGCTCGACAGGGGGGCCAGCGACGTCGAGGGGTCGGCCGGGTCGCCGGGCGCGAAGGTCGAGAAGGCCTGCTTGAGGCCCTCGACGAAGGGCTCGTAGAGCTCCTCGGTGACGATCAGCCGCTTGGACGCGGTGCAGGCCTGGCCGGTGTTCTGCATCCGGCCCATCGTGGCGGCCTTCACCGTGGCGCCCAGGTCCTCGGCGTCGAGCACGATGAACGGGTCGCTGCCGCCCAGCTCGAGCACGGACTTCTTCAGGTACTTGCCGGCCAGGGCGCCCACCGCGCTGCCGGCCCGCTCGCTGCCGGTCAGCGTCACGCCCTGGATGCGGGGGTCGGCGATGACCTGCTCGACGTCCTCGATGCGCAGGAAGGTGTTCGTGAAGACGCCCTCGGGGGCGCCGGCGTCGGTGAACAGCTGCTCGATGGCGACCGCGCACTGCGGGGTGATCTCGGCGTGCTTGAGGATGACGGTGTTGCCCAGCACCAGGTTCGGGCCGGCCACGCGGACCACCTGGTAGAAGGGGTAGTTCCACGGTTCGATGGCCAGCAGGACGCCGATCGGCTGGGTCTCCACGACCGCCTCGCCCTTGCCCATCAGCGGCTGGATGGACTTCGGCTCGAGGAAGCCGGGGCCGTTGTCGGCGTAGTACTTGAGGATCATGGAGCAGAGGTAGAGCTCGCCCGTGGCCTCCTCGCGGCGCTTGCCCATCTCCCTCGTGACGAGCGCGGCGAGGTCGTCGCGGCGCTCGTCCATGAGCTCGGCGGCCCGCCGGACGACGGCGGCGCGCTCCTCGACCGGGCGCTGCCGCCACTCCTGGTACGCGGCGTGCGCGCGTCCGACGATCCCGTCGATCTCCTCGGTCGGGGTGAAGTCGAACTCCTCCTCCGTCTCCCCGGTGAAGGGGTTGACCGTCGCGTAGCGGCGCTCGGCGGAGTCGCTGGCGGTCTTGGGCTTCTCGTGCGGTGGGTTCTGGGTCGCGGTCACGCCCGTGATCCTCGTCTCTCGTCGGTGTCGTCTCCAGTGGGGGCCTACCCGCCGCCCGTGGGAGCAGTCGCGGTGTCGGCGGGCACACCTAAGGTCAGGGAGGGGCCCACCCGGGTGCCCTCGTCCGGACCCATCCAGCCGGGAGGACCTGTCATGTGCGGTCGTTACGCCGCCAGCCGCCGCCCCGAGGACCTCGTGGTCGAGTTCGAGGCGGTGCCCGCCGAGGGCCAGCAGCCACTGCCGGCCGACTACAACGTCGCGCCGACCAAGGACGTGTACGTCGTCCGCACCAAGCGCGAGCGCGACCCCGAGGGCAGCCCCACCGGCGCGGGGCACCGCGAGCTGCGCAGCGTCCGCTGGGGGCTGGTGCCCTCGTGGGCCAAGGACGTCTCGGTCGGCAACCGGCTGCTCAACGCCCGCGTGGAGTCCCTCACCGAGAAGCCCGCCTTCCGCGCGGCTGCCCGCTCCCGCCGCTGCCTGGTCCCCGCCGACGGCTGGTACGAGTGGCAGAAGCGGCTCGACTCCCCGGGCAAGCAGCCCTTCTTCATCACCCCGGCCGACGGGTCGGTGCTGGCCATGGCCGGGCTGTACGAGGTCTGGGGCAAGGGCGAGGACCGCCTCTACACCTGCACCGTGGTCACCGCCCCGGCCACCGGCGCGCTCACCGAGATCCACGACCGCATGCCGCTGGTGCTGCCGCGCGAGCGCTGGGCCGACTGGCTCGACCCCGCCCGCGACGACGTCGAGACGCTCGCCGCGCCCACGCCGCCGGAGCTGGTCGAGGCGCTCGAGCTGCGCCCGGTGGGCACCGCCGTGAACAACGTCCGCAACAACGGCGCCGAGCTGCTGACCCGGGTGGAGGGCACCAGCGCCCCCGCCGACCAGCCGGCGCTCTTCTGACGGGAGCGTCCCCTGACCGAGCGCACGACGACCGCCGGACCCGACGAGGCCACCCTGCCGGCCGCGGGGGGCGTGCTGCCCGGCTGGGTGGCCGCCGGTGTCACCTTCCTGGCCTCCGGCGCGGTGCTGGTGCTGGAGATCGTCGGGCTGCGGCTCATCGCGCCCTACGTCGGCATCACGCTGCAGACCAACACCGCCGTCATCGGGTTCGCCCTGGCCGCGATCGCTATCGGCGCCTGGGCCGGCGGCGCCACCGCCGACCGCCGCGACCCGCGGCAGCTGATCGCACCGCTGCTGGTGGCCGGTGGCGCGCTCGTGGTCGCCGTCCTGCCGCTGGTCCGCTTCACCGGGTCCTTCCTCACCGGCGCCGACGCCGGCAGCGTGCTGCTCCTGGCCGCCGTCGCCGTCGTCGTCCCCGCGGCGCTGCTGTCGGCCGTGCCGCCGATGGTCGTCAAGCTGCAGCTGGCCAGCCTGGCCGAGACCGGCTCGGTCGTGGGGCGGCTGTCGGGCATCGGCACCCTCGGGGGCATCGCGGCCACCTTCGTCACCGGCTTCCTGCTCATCGCGGTGTTCCCGAGCAGCGGCATCCTCGTGGGCACCGGGCTGGTCACCGTCGTCGCCGGCGTCGCCGTGGCGGTCCTGCTGCGCCGCTCGCCCGGCGGGGCCGGCCGGGTCCCCACCGCGCTGCTGCTGCTCGCCGTCGTGGGGTCGCTGCTGGCCGCGGTCGCGCCGACGCCGTGCGAGGAGGAGACGGCCTACCACTGCGCCCGCGTCGTCGCCGACCCCGAGCGCGACACCGGCCGGGTGCTGCTGCTCGACACGCTGCGGCACAGCTACGTCGACCTCGCCGACCCGACGTACCTGGAGTTCGAGTACGTGCGGGCCATCGCCGCGGTCACCGACGTGGTCGCCCCGGCCGGGGAGCCGCTGTCGGCACTGCACCTGGGCGGCGGCGGGCTCACCGTGCCGCGCTACCTCGCCGAGGTCCGTCCCGGCACCACCAGCCGGGTGCTCGAGGTCGACCCCGGTGTCGTGGAGATCGACCGCGAGCAGCTCGGGCTGGAGACGTCGGAGGACCTGCAGGTGCGGGTCGGTGACGCCCGCGTGGGACTGGCCGCCGAGCGGGCGGGGCAGCGCGACCTCGTCGTCGGCGACGCCTTCGGCGGGCTGTCGGTGCCCTGGCAGCTGACCACCGTGGAGGCGCTGGGGCTGGTCGACCGGGTGCTCACCGACGACGGCGTCTACGTCGCCAACCTCATCGACCACCCGCCGCTGTCCTTCGTGCGCGCGGAGCTGGCCACGGTGCGCGAGGTCTGGCCGCACGTCCTGCTGCTGGCCCGCGCGCCGGTCCTGGCGGGGGAGGACGGCGGCAACCTGGTCGCCGTCGCCTCCTCCCGGCCGCTCGACCCCGACGCCCTCGCCGCGGCGCTGCGGGCCCAGGACTCGACCTGGCAGGTCGCCTCCGAGGACGGCGTCGCCGCCTTGGCCGGCGACGCGCAGGTGCTCACCGACGACGCCGCGCCGGTCGACCAGCTGCTCACGCCCTACGGCGCCCCGGGCTCCTGAGGAGGGGGCTCCCTCCGGACCGGGCGGCCCTTCAGCGACGTCCGATGGGGGCGGTGCGGGCGCGGGTCAGCCGGACCAGGTCGGCCGGCGGCAGCTCGACCTGCAGGCCGCGGCGCCCGGCGCTGACCAGGACCGTGGGGAACGCCAGCGCCGACTCGTCGACCACCGTCGGCAGGGCCTTGCGCTGTCCCAGCGGGCTGATCCCGCCCAGCACGTAGCCGGTCGTCCGCTCGGCGTCGGCCGGGTCGGCCATGGCCGCCTTCCGCCCACCGGCCGCCGCGGCCAGCGCCTTGAGGTCGAGGCTGCCGCTCACCGGGACGACGGCCACGGTGAGGACGCCGTCGACGCGGGTGACCAGCGTCTTGAACACCTGGCGCGGGTCGGCGCCGAGCGCGGCGACCGCCGCCTCGCCGTGGCCCCGGTCGTCCGGGTGCTCGGGGTCGTAGGGGTGCAGGGTGTGCGCCACCTTCGCGCGCTCCAGGGCCCGCACCGCGGGGGTCGCCGCCACGGGCCGGCAGCGTAGCGGCGGGAGGTGGCCCGCGCCGCCGCGTTCCGTGGTGGCCACCACCCGGGGAATGCCGGCCGCCGTCCGTGCGGTTGGACCGGCCGTGAGCAGCACCGTCTCGAGCGCGCGGACCCGCGCTCCGCACCGGCGGCCCCCAGGCCGTCCCGACGCCGCGCGACTAGGATCGTCCGACGTGGTCGCCCGCCTCCGGGCGCCGCAGAGAGGACGGTCGGTGCCTGAGGAGTCCACGGGCGGCAGCCCCGCCGTCGAGCCCGTCGGGACCGCGCGCGAGCAGGTGGTCGGGGCTCCGGTGGACGTCCCCGAGGCCCGCGAGGGCGGCAGCCGCACCGAGGTCGCCGAGACCCGTGCCGAGCGCGACGCCCGCTTCGAGCGCGACGCGCTGCCCTACCTCGACCAGCTCTACCCGGCGGCGCTGCGGATGACCCGCAACCCCGCCGATGCCGAGGACCTGGTCCAGGAGACGTTCGTCAAGGCCTACTCCGCGTTCCACCAGTTCGCCGAGGGCACCAACCTCAAGGCCTGGCTGTACCGGATCCTGACGAACACCTACATCAACAGCTACCGCAAGAAGCAGCGGCAGCCGCAGCAGTACCCCACCGACCAGGTGCAGGACTGGCAGCTGTACGCCGCCGAGGAGCACAGCTCCAGCGGCCTGCGCTCGGCCGAGATCGAGGCGCTGGACCACCTGCCGGACTCCGACATCAAGGACGCCCTGCAGCAGCTGCCCGAGGACTTCCGGCTGGCGGTCTACCTCGCCGACGTCGAGGGGTTCGCCTACAAGGAGATCGCCGAGATCATGGGCACGCCCATCGGCACGGTGATGTCCCGGCTGCACCGGGGCCGGCGGGGCCTGCAGAAGCTGCTGGCCGACTACGCCCGTGAGCGCGGCTTCGTCCGCGCCGGCGCCGGAGAGGGGGCCGGGTCGTGAGTGCCGAGCACGAGCACGCCTCCTCGTGCGACGACGTCCTGACGCACGTCTTCGAGTTCCTGGACCACGAGACCGACGACGCCCGCCGCGCGGTCATCGCCGAGCACCTGGAGGACTGCTCGTCGTGCCTCCGGCAGTTCGGCATCGAGCAGGAGTTCAAGGCGCTCGTCCGTCGCCGCTGCGGCGGTGACAAGCCGCCGCTGGGTCTCAAGGATCGCATCAAGCTGCAGCTGACCACCGTCTCCTTCGAGGAGGACGGCACGCACGTCAGCGTCGAGCAGGTGAGCACCGAGGTCGTACGGACCGACTGGTCCCACGACACCTGAGGCCCACTCCCAGGACCAACGACGGCGCCCCGCTCCGGATCACCGGAACGGGGCGCCGTCGTGTGTGCACCACGGCCCCCTGCAGGGTCCCGCCGCGAGCCTGCGAGCGGCGGGGGCAGAGGGGTCCTCCTAGGCGTTGGGGCGCTTGCCGTGGTTGGCCTTGCTCCCCTTGCGGGAGCGCCGCTTGCGTCCGCGCTTGGACATCGCTGCCCTCCTCTCCTCGTCGTCGGGTGGGTCGGCGGGGACCGCCGGGTCTGCCCCCAGGGTCCCACAGTCGAGGGAGACACCCCCCGGCCGGTGCGGCGGGTGTCGGTCCCGAGGAGCACCATGCAGGGAGGCCGGGGGAGCCGACCCCGGCACCGACGGGAGGACGGGCGGACGTGGCCCAGCACGGGATCGAGAGCGTGCTCGTTGCGGGGCGGGGGCCCGCCGCCTGCGCGGTGGTCGCTGCCTGCTCCCGTCTCGGCGTCAAGGCGGTGGCCGTCTACTCCGAGGCCGAGCGGTCGGCCCGGCACGTGCGGCTGGCCGACGACGCGGTGCTGCTGGGCCCGGCCCCGGCCGCGGAGTCCTACCTCGCCGTCGACCGGATCGTCGAGGCCGCCCGCCGCAGCGGCGTGGCCGCCGTCCTGCCCGTGCCGCCGGCCCTCGCCGGCAACGCCGCCCTGGCCGGCGAGGTGACCGCCGCCGGGCTGACGTGGGTCGGCCCGCCGGCCGAGGTGCTGGAGCGGCTCGGCGGTGACGGCGTGGAGCCGGCCAGCGAGCACGGCCTGCTCGCCCTGGTCACCGACGACGGTCTGCAGTACGCCACCCCGGTGGCCCGTGACCGCGCCGCCGGCATCGCCCGCGTCTCCTGGACGCCCGACCCGGGCGGCGAGGTCCCACCGGGGGCCAAGCGGCTGGCCGAGGTGGGCTGGCGGGGGCTGGTCACCGTCGGCGTCGCCGAGGACGGCGAGCTCGGCGAGGTCGCGGCCGGCTTCTCCCTCGACATGTCGGTCCTCGAGCGGGCGCACCGGGTCGACGCCGTCGACCTGGCGCTGGCCGTGGCCGCCGGGGAGCGCGCGCCGCGCCGCCGGATCCGCGAGGAGCACCCGCCCCGTGCCGCCGTCGCCGTCCAGCTGCGGGCCACGCTGCCGCCGGGGCGGGCCGGCTGGGTGACCGGCCGGCTGCCGCTCTCGGGCCGGCTGCGCGGCGCCACCGGACAGACCGAGGTGGTGGCGGTCAGCGGCTACGACCCCGGTGACCGCCTCGACGGCTGGTACGACGCGCTGCTGGCCACGGTGAGTGCCGGGGCGGTCGACACCGCCACCGCCGCCCGCGCCGCCGGCGCGACCCTCGCCGAGCTGCCCGAGGCCGGGGTCCCGCACGACGGTGCCGAGGTGTACGCCGTGCTCGAACGGCTGGCCGACGGGGACCCCGCCCCGGGGAGCTGACGTGAGAACCCCGGGCGCCTCCCTCCTCCCACCCCTCGCAGGCTCGGACGGTGCCCGGGAGGGGGCCGCCTGCTTGGATGGGAGCTCCGGAGCAGCGAGGGGGTGCCGCGTGGCGGTCGAGGAGATCCACGCCGAGATGGTCTCCAGCGTCTGGAAGGTCCTGGTCGCGCCCGGGGCCGAGGTCGCCGCCGGGGACACGCTGGTGATCCTCGAGTCGATGAAGATGGAGATCCCCGTCCTCACCGAGCTCGCCGGCGTGGTGCAGGAGCTGCACGTGGTCGAGGGCGAGGTGCTCCAGGAGGGCGACCTCATCGCCACCGTCGCCGACGGCTGAGCTGCCCCTCGTACGGCTCCTGGCCGGCGAGGCTCGGTCAGCCGGCTCCGCCGGACCCCGACGAGGTCCGTCCGGCCAGGGCGGCCAGCCGCTCACCGAGCACCTCGTAGACCTCCGGGTGGACGCTCATGCCGACGTGGCTGGAGTCGACCTCGACGTTGTCGGCGTCCGGGTCCACGCAGGCGTGCCAGTCGACCACCCAGTCGCTGCGCGAGTAGACCGAGACGTAGGGGACGTGCGCGGGGAACGGCCGGTCGAGCCACTCGGCGAGCTCCCCGGCGCACTCGCCCTGCAGGCAGTCGTCGAGGAAGACGCCGGGCACACCCGCGGTGCCCAGTGCGGCGACCAGGCGCACCTGTGCGGCGACCAGCGGGTTGATCGCCATGTGGTCGACGTTCGGGCTGCCCAGCGTGACGATCCCGCTGACGCGGTCGGGCCGGCGCATGGCCATGAGCTTGGCGAACAGCCCGCCGCGGCTCTGCCCCACGATCGCCGCGGGCCGCCCCGTCCGGTCGGTGAAGTCGACCAGGCGGCGCTCCAGGCGCTCGACCGCCAGGCGGGTGCAGTCGACGTTGACGCGGATCTGCGACGTGCACGTCCGGTAACCCCGTGCGCGCAGCCAGCGCTCCATCATCGACAGTGACGGGTCGCCGGCCAGGAAGCCGGGCACGAGCAGGACCGGCAGGCCGCCGCCGTGCGGGACGTCCTGACCGCGCCACACCGGTGAGCGCAACAGGGCGGCCGCCTCGCGCCACGGCCGCTGCAGGGCGAGCAGCGCGGCGACCGGGGAGGCGCCGATCCACGGGGGAGCTCCGTCGTCGCGTGTCCGGTGTGGCGGCGGTTCTGTGCGCATGTCCTGTCCTCGCTCCGGTCCGTGACCGGGGGCGGCACGGGCACCCACGCCGGTGCCGGACCGCCCGCCCCCACGGAGGAGTGTGACGCCTGGCACACTGCGCCACACGCCGAGGTCACGCGGGTCGTGTCCGGGGCAGTGGCCGGGGATGTGCGGCCCGTGCTCCTCGCCGCCGACCCGAGGAGGGCAGGGACGATGAAGCAGCTGTCGGGACTGGACGCGACCTTCCTCCACCTCGAGACGTCCGCGCAGTTCGGCCACGTCTCGAGCCTGTCGATCTACTCCCGCCCCGACACTCCCGGCTACCAGCCCTACGAGGCGTGGCGAGGGCAGCTGCAGCAGCGGCTGCACCTCCTCGAGCCGCTGCGGCGGCGCCTGGCCGAGGTCCCGCTGGGACTGGACCACCCGTACTGGGTGGCCGATCCCGCCTTCGACCTCGCCTTCCACGTGCGCCACACGGCAGTCCCGCCGCCCGGCACCGACGACCAGCTCGCGACGCTGGTGGGGCGCCTCGTCTCCCGGCCACTGGACCGGCGCAAGCCCCTGTGGCTCTCGTACGTCATCGAGGGCCTGCCCGACGACCGCTTCGCCGTCCTGACGATCGTCCACCACGCCACGATCGACGGAGCCTCCGGCGTCGAGCTGATGACGCTGATGCTCGACGACCGTCCCGAGGGCGGCACCGTGCCACCCGAGACCGACCCGTGGACGCCCGATCGCCCTCCCGGCGACCTCGAGATGCTCGCCCGGGGCGCGCTCGGCCTCGCCCGCAAGCCGGCGCGCGGGATCCTGCTCGCCGCCTGGACCGCCCGGGAGGTCGGCCGGGCGACGCGCAACCCCGTGCTCGTCCGGACCGCGAACGAGGTCCGCCGCAGTCTGCGCGGGCCGCTGGGCACCGTGCTCAACCTCGGACGTCACCGCCCCGAGGAACCCGACCAGCCACCGGTCGTGCCCAGCGTCCGGCCTCCGCGCACACCCTTCAACGGACCGATCACGCCGCACCGGAAGCTCGCCATCCGGTCGACGTCGCTCGACGTGGTCAAGCAGGTGAAGTCGGCGCTGGGCGTCACCGTCAACGACGTCGTCATGGCCGCGTGCGCCGGCGGCCTGCGCACCTGGCTGGATCGCCGCGGCGCGCTTCCCGCGGACCCCCTCGTGGCGCTCGTGCCCGTCTCGGTGCGGACCGGGGAGGAGACCGACCGCTGGACCAACCGGGTGTCGATGCTCTCGGCCGTCCTGCCCACGGACGAGCCGGATCCGGTCCGGCGCGTCCGGCGCGTGCACGACTCGATGGCCAGCAGCAAGGAGCTCTTCGCGGCGCTGCCCGCCGAGCGGCTCACCGACTTCGCCGAGTTCCCGCCGCCGGCCGTCTTCGCGCGGGCGATGCGGCTGAGCGCCCGGCTGCGCCTCGGCTCACGCCTGACACCGGGCAACCTCGTCATCTCCAACGTGCCGGGTCCGCGCACGCCGCTCTACGCCGCGGGCGCGCGGCTCGAGCACTACTTCCCGGTCTCGACGATCGTCGAGGGCCAGGGCCTCAACATCACGGTGCAGAGCTACCTCGACCGCCTCGACTGGGGGCTGGTCTCGTGCGCCGAGCTGCTGCCGGACGTCGACGTCCTCCTCGGCGACGTCCTCGACGAGATGGACACCCTCGCAACCGCAGCGGGCGTCGTGACGCCGGCCGCTCCCGCGCGGCGTCCGTCCCGGTCGCGCAGCGGTCCGGCACGCACCCGCGGCTGACCGCCCGGCGACGGGCAGGCGCGGCGGCGGAGACGCAGCCGTCCCGGTTCGGGGGACCACGCGGGTCCCGCCTCCCGCTCGGGGCTCAGAGCTCCAGTGCGTAGACCAGCAGGTCGATCCCCGGCCGCGGTGACCAGTCCCGCTCGGGCAGCCGGGTGAAGCCCAGCCGGGCGTAGAGCCGGTGGGCGGCGGTCATGCGCGGATCGGTCGACAGCACCATCCGCCGCAGCCCCGCCGCGCGGGCTCTCTCCAGGCACTCGCGCACCAGGAGCTCCCCGACGCCGCGGCCGCGCGCCGCCGGGTCGACGACGAGCATGCGGAACGCGGCCTCGTCCGGGGATGCGGTCACCTCGCCGAAGTCACCGGCGAGCACGAGGGCCACCGCGCCCACCACCTGCCCGCCCTCGCGCGCCACGAGCAGCGAGGACCGCCCCGCCCGGCCCTGCACGTCGGCCAGCTGGCCCAGGTACTCCTCCGAGGCCAGCCGCTCGTCGCGGTACACGCCGGCGGTCAGCGCGGAGATGCGCGGGAAGTCGGCGGGCACGGCGTCCCCGACGGTCACGGGCAGCTGAGCGGGGGACGGGAGAGCCACGGAGGACCAGCCTAGAGAAAGGACCTCCCCGCCCCCCGCCGCTCGCACGCTCGCGACGGGACCCTGCGGGGAGGCCACCGCTCCCGCCGCTCGCACGCTCGCGACGGGACCCTGCGGGGAGGCCACCGCTCCCGCCGCTCGCACGCTCGCGACGGGATCCTGCGGGGAGGCCACCGCTCCCGCCGCTCGCACGCTCGCGACGGGATCCTGCGGGGAGGCCACCGCTCCCGCCGCTCGCACGCTCGCGACGGGACCCTGCGGGGAGGCCACCGCCCCCGCCGCTCGCACGCTCGCGACGGGACCCTGCGGGGAGGCCACCGCCCCCGCCGCTCGCACGCTCGCGACGGGATCCTGCGGGGAGGCCACCGCTCCCGCCGCTCGCACGCTCGCGACGGGACCCGGGAGGAGGCCCGGACGGAGCCATACCCTCGGAGACGATGAGCACCCTCTCCGAACGGCTGCACCGCGGCTCGGCGACCGCGCCGTCCCAGGTCGACCACGCCCGGCGCCTGGTGGCCGACTGGCAGCTGCTGGCCGACCTCGCCTTCGCCGACCTCACGCTGTGGGTGCCGCTGCGCACCGGCGCCTGGTGGTGCGTCGCGCAGGTGCGCCCACTCACCGCCCCGACCAGCCAGCCCGAGGACCTCGTCGGCAGCGAGGTCGAGGGTCCGGACGCCGACCCGTTCCGGGTGGCGCACCGCGAGGGCCGGCCGGTCACGGAGGGCGACCCGGACTGGTCGGGCACGAACCCCCGCCGCCGCGAGGTCATCCCCGTGCGGCACGACGGCGTCGTCGTCGCGGTGCTGGCCAAGGACACCAACCTGGCGGTCACGCGCTCGCCGTCGACGCTGGAGCTGACCTACCTCGACATCGCCGCCGACCTCTGCCTCATGGTCTCGGCCGGCACCTTCCCGCCGGAGAAGCTGCTCGGCGGCGAGCTGAGCCCACGCGTGGGTGACGGGCTGGTGCGCCTGGACGGCACCGGCCGCGCCGTCTACGCCAGCCCCAACGCCCTGTCGGCCTACCGGCGGCTCGGGGTGACCGGCGACCTCGTCGGCGCCGACCTGGCGCGGCTGACGCGCGCGGCGGCCGCCGACCGGGTGGCCGGGGAGGCGGTCGCGGCGGGCATCGCCGCGGCGGTGGCCGGCCGGTTCCCCGACCCGACGGACATCGAGGGCGACAGCGCCACGCTGCTGGTGCGGGCACTGCCCCTGCAGGCCCCCGGCGCCGAGGAGGGCGCGCTGGTGCTGGTCCGCGACGTCACCGACCTGCGCAGCCGCGACCGGGCGCTGCTGACCAAGGACGCGACCATCCGGGAGATCCACCACCGGGTGAAGAACAACCTGCAGACCGTGGCCGCGCTGCTGCGGCTGCAGGCCCGGCGGATGACCGAGCCGGCGGCGCGTGCGGCGCTGGAGGAGTCGGTGCGCCGGGTGGCCTCGATCGCCGTCGTGCACGAGACGCTGGCCGGCAGCCGGGAGGACGTCGTCGACGTCGACGACGTCCTCGACCAGGTGCTGCCGATGCTCGGCGACCTCACCTCGATCGGCCAGGCCGCCCGGACCCGGCGGGTCGGCGCGTTCGGCGAGCTGCCGGCGGCCACGGCGACGCCGCTGGTCATGGCGGTCACCGAGCTGCTGCACAACGCCGCCGAGCACGCCTTCCCGGCCGACGGCCCGCCCGGCTCCATCGAGCTCGTGGCCGAGCGGGACGGCGACGACCTGGTGGTGCGCGTGCGCGACGACGGCCGGGGGCTGCCGGAGGGGTTCGACGCGGCGGCGAGCGACGGCCTGGGCCTGCAGATCGTGCGGACGCTGGTCACCAGCGAGCTCGGCGGCTCCCTGCACATGGCGGCGCCGGCCGAGCCGCCCGGCCCCGGCCGCCCGGGCACCGAGGTCGTCCTCGACGTCCCCGGCGCCGGCCGCCCCCGCCGTTAGGCGGTGGCGGCCGGAGTGGCGGCCGGAGGCCTGCGCGAGGAGGAGCCGGTCCGGCACGACGACGACACGACACGAGGCCGGTCCCCCGTGGGGACCGGCCTCGTGTGTCCGGTGGTGCGGCGACTCAGGCGCGGATGCGGGTGCGGGACTGGCGGCGCTTGAGCGCGCGCCGTTCGTCCTCGGACAACCCGCCCCAGACGCCGGAGTCCTGGCCTGCGCTCAGTGCCCAGTTCAGACAGGACTGGACGACCGAACAGCGACCACACACCGCCTTGGCCTGCTCGATCTGCACGAGGGCGGGGCCGGTCGTCCCGATGGGGAAGAACAGCTCCGGGTCCTCGTCCCGGCAGAGCGCGCGGTGGCGCCAGTCCATGTCGGTGTACTCCTCGGTGTCGGCTACGGTCGGTGCTGCAGATCGCTGACGTCGGGCCGCTCGCGCAGGCGACACCGGTTCCCCAGCGCCTCGTTCCAGCGACCACCCACCGCTTGTTACCGGCAGGTTGCGTTCCTCTCGCGATGTTTTCACCTGAGGACAGCGTGTCAAGCGCACGGAGGTCCTGGGTCGACCCCTCGTGAGCAACCTCACCACGGGCGTGCTAGGGACGCCACTCGACGTCGCCGGGGTCGTTGACACGGCCCGCCGGGCGTGTCTGAGGAGCCCGCCGGGCGGTCTGCTCAGCAGGGCCCTCCGCGAGCCCGCGAGCGGGTGGGGGCAGGGAGGTCCCTTCCTCAGGCGACGACGGAGAGGGCGGCCGGAACCGACCGCACGTGCAGGCCGGTCGCCGTCCCGAGGTGGTCGCCGTCCAGCTGCCAGCCCTGCGGCCGGGAGGCCGTCAGGGTCAGCTCGGCGAGGGAGTGCCGCCGGTGCACCCCGCGGCCGCGGGCGTCCGGACGGCGGGCCAGGACCTGCCGCGAGTGGTGCAGCATCCGCAGGACGCCCATGCGGCCGAGCGCGAAGACGTCCAGGTCGGCGTCGAAGGAGGCCTCCGGGCTCGGGTCGACCGGCCGGGCCCCCAGGTAGGTCCACGGGCTCACGTTGGACACCAGGCAGAGGAAGAGACCGTCGAGGTCGGCCTCGCCCGGCAGCGCCAGCGTCATGGCCGGGCGGCGCCGCTCGCGGCCGAGCACGAAGGTGCGGGTGGCCTCCCGGACGTACAGCGGCCCGGTGGACCGGCGGCCGCGGGCGCGCTGCGCCTCGACGCGGGCGATGACGTCGGCGTCGAAGCCCATGCCGGCGGCGAACACGAACCAGCGCGGCTCGGTCCAGCCCTCGTCGGCCGCGGCGTCGGCGCCGGCGACGGCCGCGGTGACCGCCGGGTCGCCGCCGTCCACCGTGGCGCTGCTCGTGCCGGTGGCGCGGACGGTGCCGAGCGATACCCGCCGCGTCCGCCCGGCGCGCAGCGACGCGAGGATCTCGCCGGTGGCCTCCACCGGGTCGCGGGAGCGGCCCAGCGCGCGGGAGAAGACGTTGGTCGAGCCACCGGGGACGACGGCCAGCGTGGGGACGTCCGCGCCCGGGCCGTCGGACAGCAGCCCGTTGACCACCTCGTTGACGGTGCCGTCCCCGCCGAGGGCGACGACGACGTCGACCCCGTCGGCCCGCGCCTGCCGGCTCAGCTCCCGGGCGTGACCGCGGCGGGTCGTCTCGGCGAGGTCCACCTTCAGCTCGCTGGCCAGGGCACCCACGAGGACGTCGCGCACCCGGCCGGTCGTCGTCGTCGCCGCGGGGTTGACCACCACGAGCGCACGCATGCCGGTCAGGCTAGCCAGCGCGGTGGGCCGCTGACCGGCACGGACGGGTCCTGGCGTGACCGGTGACGCGTAGCCTCGCTCGTGTGACGGAGGAGGACGGGGCGCGGCGTCCCACCCGCGCCGAGCGGCTCTTCGGCGGAGCCGCCCAGCCCTCGGCCCGCCCGCCCCGCGCCCCCGGACCCGAGGCGCCGGTGGCCGTCCGGCGGGCGGCGCTCGTGGCCGCGGTCGAGGCCGCACTGCTGTTCGGCGGTGCGCTGGTCGTCCTGTGGCTCACGCTCACCAGCTCGCCCGACAGTGTCGGCCGGGCTCTGGCCGAGGTCGTCTACGTCGGGCTGTTCGGCGTCGCCCTCGCGGTGGCCGCGGCCGGCCTGCGGCGGGTGGCGGCGTGGGCGCGCGGACCGGTCGTCGTCCTGCAGATCCTGCTGGGCCTGTTCGGCTACAGCACCGCGTTCCCCGGCGGCCAGCCGCTGCTGGGCGTGCCGCTGATCGTCCTCGCGGTCACCGAGCTCTACCTGCTGGCCACGCCCGAGGCGCGGCTGGCCTTCTACGAGCGCTGAGCGTCACACCAGGTCGACGACGTCGGCGATCGAGTTCAGCACCCGACTGGGCCGGAAGGGGAAGCGGGCCACGTCGGCGGCCGCCGTCGAGCCGGTGAGCACCAGGATGGTGTCCAGGCCCGCCTCGATGCCGGCGACGACGTCGGTGTCCATGCGGTCGCCGATCATCACCGTGCTCTCCGAGTGCGCCTCGATCCGGTTCATGGCGCTGCGGAACATCATCGGGTTGGGCTTGCCGACGAAGTAGGGCTTGGCGCCGGTGGCCTCGGTGATCATCGCGGCGACCGAGCCGGTGGCCGGCAAGGGCCCCTCCGGCGAGGGCCCGGTGACGTCGGGGTTGGTGGCGATGAACCGCGCGCCCGCGCCGATCAGCCGGATGGCCCGGGTGATGGCCTCGAACGAGTAGGTGCGGGTCTCGCCCAGCACGACGTAGTCCGGGTCGGTGTCGGTGAGCGTGTACCCCGCCTCGTGCAGCGCCGTGGTCAGGCCCGCCTCACCGATGACGTAGGCGGAGCCGCCGGGCAGCTGGTTGGCGAGGAAGTCCGCCGTCGCCAGGGCCGAGGTCCAGATCGACTGCTCGGGCACCTGCAGGCCCGAGCGGGACAGCCGCGCGGCGAGGTCGCGCGGCGTGAAGATCGAGTTGTTGGTGAGGACGAGGAAGCGCCGTCCCGTGTCGACCAGCCGGGCGAGGAAGTCGGCCGCCCCCGGGAGGGCCTGCCCCTCGTGCACGAGGACGCCGTCCATGTCGGTCAGCCAGCACTCGGCCGGGCCCCGCTCGATCGTCACACCGCCCACCCTGCCGTACCGGCGGGGTGCGCGTCGGACGGGCGGTCAGGGACGGCGGTCGGCGGCGAAGTCGCAGAGCGCCTGGTCGGTGAGCCGGAAGACCGTCCACTCGTCCATCGGGACGGCGCCGGCCGCCCGGTAGAACTCGATCGAGGGCTCGTTCCAGTCGAGCACCCACCACTCCAGGCGGCTGTAGCCGCGCGCCACGCAGGTGGCCGCCAGCGTCCGCAGCAGCTCCCGGCCGAGCCCCGTGCCGCGGTGCTGCGGCTGCACGTAGAGGTCCTCGAGGTAGATGCCGTGGGTGCCGCGCCAGGTGGAGAAGTTGAGGAACCACAGCGCCATCCCGACGACCTCCCCGCCGGGGCCGAGGGCCACGTGGCCGAAGAGCGCGGGGGAGTCCCCGAACAGTGCAGTGGTCAGCTGCTCCTCGGTGAGCCGGACCTCGTCTGCCGCCTGCTCGTACTCGGCCAGCTCGCCCACCAGGCCGACAACGGCCGCCACGTCGCCGGGCTCGACCGGCCGCACCGTCACGTGAGGACCTCCCGCACGCGGGCGGGCACCAGCCGGGCCAGCGGCGACACGGCCGGCACCAGCACCGGCGCCAGCAGGTAGCCGTAGGCCAGCACGCAGCCGGTGACGACCGGGACGGTGGCGAAGCCGACGACCAGGGCCACCGCAGCCGCCACCAGGCCGTACGGGCGCCCGCTCTTCGGGCTCACCAGCGAGCGGAACGAGCGGAACCTGATGGTGCTGACCATGAGCAGCGCCGGCACCGCGACGATGAGCAGCACCCACAGCCGGTCGCGGCCCTGCATCTGGTCGCCGAAGGCGAAGACCGAGGCCAGGACGACGCCGGCCGCGCCGGGGCTCGGCATGCCGGTGAAGTACCGCTTGTCCGCCGTCGGGTCGATGGTCGTGTTGAACCGGGCCAGCCGGATCGCCGCACAGGCCAGCCAGAGGAAGCAGACCACCCAGCCCAGGGCGTCGAACTCGTCGCGGCCCTCGGAGAACAGCGTGAACGCGACCACGGCCGGTGCCAGGCCGAAGGACACCAGGTCGGCCAGGGAGTCGAACTGCAGACCGAAGGAGCTGACCGCGCCCACCAGCCGGGCCACCGCGCCGTCGGTGATGTCGAAGAGCACCGACAGGCCGATGAGCACCGCGGCGAGGGTGTACTGGCCGCGGATGGCCACGAGGATGGCGCCGAAGCCGCACATCATGTTGCCCAGCGTGAACAGGCTGGGGAGGGTCGCCAGGGCCCGACGGCGGGAGCCGCGCACCGAGCCGCGCACGAACTCGACGGTGGCCGTCCGCCGTGTCTGGGGCCGGCCGGAGCCGGAGGCCGAACTGGGCACCGGAGCTCCTCAGCCCGCGGCGGGCCAGCGGGCGATGACGGTCTCGCCGCCGCGCACGCGCTGGCCCTTGCGCACGGTCAGCGTGCACTCGGACGGGAGGAAGACGTCCATCCGCGAGCCGAACTTCATCAGCCCGAACCGCTCACCGGTGGCCAGCCGCTGCCCGACGCCGGTGCGGGTGACGATGCGGCGGGCCAGCACGCCCACCAGCTGGCGGAAGACGACGGTGCGCGCGCCGTCGCGCAGCCACAGCTCACTGCGCTCGTTGCGGTGCGCCGACTCCGCCCGGTAGGCCGCCAGGAAGCTGCCCCTGCGGTAGGAGCTCTCCACGACCTCGCCGCGGTAGGGCGAGCGGTTGACGTGCACGTCGACCACGGAGAGGAAGACGCTCACCTGCTGCCAGCCGCCCTCGGGGGCGGGCTCGGGGGCGACCCCCTCCTGTGGCTCCCCGGCGACCATCACCATCCCGTCGGCGGGGGAGAGGACGTCGTCGGCCGGCGGCTCCTCGCGGTCACACGACCGCTCCGGGTCGCGGAAGAACAGGACCATGTAGGCCGACAGGGCCAGGAGCGGCCAGGCGGCCAGCCGCAGGCTGCGGCGGCCGGCTGCCCGTCCGCCCGCGGCGAGGAGGGCGGCGGGCGCCAGGGGCCCGGTGATGAACGGCCACCCGGCCGGGTCGATACGCATCGAGGTCAGACGGTACCGGGCCGCAGTCGGCGCGACCGGCCGCCGGCACGGGGCCGGCGACCGGGCGGCGGATCAGCTGGTGGGGGTCGCGACGTTGACCAGCCAGCGCATGCCGAAGCGGTCGGTGACCTGTCCGAACGTGTCGCCCCAGACCTGCTTCTCCAGCGGGACGTCGACCTCCCCGCCCTCGGCCAGCGCCTCGAACCAGCCGGTGAGGGTCTCCAGGTCGTCGCCGGACAGCGACAGGGACAGCTTGTCGGGGCCGCCGGCGTCCGGGTCGTGGCCGTCGGAGGCCATGAGCTCCAGTCCGTGCTCGGTGCGCAGGAAGGCGTGCATGACGCCGTCGGCGGGGTACTCGTCGCCGCCGCCGCCCACGTCGCCGAAGGTCATGACGTCGAGGTGGCCGCCGAAGACCGAGCGGTAGAGCTCCATCGCCTCGCGGGCGTTGCCGGAGAAGTGCAGGTAGGGGTTGAGCCGGACGGCCATCGGGTCTCCTCGGGGGGTGGGTGGTCGTGTCGCGGTACGGACCGGGCGGGGCGCCGGTTCTCATCGCGGGGACCCCACCCGGGGTCCGCGGACGGCCGCGGCCTTGGTCTCCCAGAAGATCCTGTCGATCTCGGCGATGTGGTCGAGCAGCTTCTGGCCCTCGGCGGGGTCCATGCTGCCCTTGCCGCCGGCCGCACCGGCCTGCTTGGTGGCCTTGTTGAACAGCTCGTGCAGCTGCGGGTACTTCTCGAAGTGCGGCGGCTTGAAGTAGTCGGTCCACAGCACCCACAGGTGGTGCTTGACGAGGTCGGCGCGCTGCTCCTTGATCAGCACGCAGCGCATCCGGAACACCGGGTCCTCGTTGCCCTGGTACTTCTCCTGGATGGCCTTGACGGACTCCGCCTCGATGCGGGCCTGGGCCGGGTCGTACACGCCGCAGGGGAGGTCGCAGTGCGCGGTGGCCTCCACGGCGGAGAACATGCGGCTGAACAGCACGTCACTACCTCCGGATGTCGCGAGATCTGGTCGTCTGCGACCCTACTCGCGGTGATCAGGCCCGACACGTCCGAGCGAGCCGGACCGTCCCCGGTGCCGCCGCTGCCCTCGGCCTGGGTCCTGGCCCGGGTCAGCGGCCCGTCCATGACGCCCACCGTGCGGCACGGTGACCGGCTGCTCGTGCGCCGGCTGCGGCCCGGGTGCGCGCGGCCGGGCGACGTCGTCCTGGCCCGGTTCCCGTCCCGTCCCGACCTGCTGGTGGTCAAGCGGGTGGCGCGGGTGCTCGACGGCGGGGCGGTGGACGTCCGCGGCGACAACCCGCTGGTCACCGACGACAGCCGCGCCTACGGGCCCGCGGTCGCCGTCGGCCGGGTCGTCGTCCGGGTGCGCCCGCGCCCCGGGCGGCTCAGACCGGCTCCGGCCGACCCCGGCGGGCCCTAGGCACCGGCGCGCAGCTGCGCGTACCGGGCGGCGCACTGCTCCATCGTCGGCAGCAGGCCCTCCTCGCGCGCCTGCGCCAGCGTCGGTGCCGCCCGGTCCTTGTCCGACAGCCGGACGTCGACGCCGGCCGGCCACGGCAGGTCGAGCTCCGGGTCCAGGGGCGAGACGCCGAACTCGCGGCCGGGGGAGTAGCCCGAGGAGACCAGGTAGGTGACCGAGGAGCGGTCCTCCAGAGCGAGGAAGGCGTGGCCGAGCCCCTCGGCGAGGAAGACCGCGCGGGGCCGCCCGGCGCCGAGGAGGACGGCGTCGGAGGCGCCGAACGTCGGCGACCCGACCCGGACGTCCACGACGACGTCGAGGACCCGCCCCGCCGGGCAGTAGACGTACTTGGCCTGGCCGGGGGGCACGAGCGCGAAGTGCAGGCCGCGCAGCACCCCGCGGGCCGACACGCTGTGGTTGGCCTGCGCCAGCGGCAGGGTCCGCCCGGTGGCGGCGGCGAGGACGTCGGCGCGGTACCACTCGGCGAAGCGGCCGCGGTCGTCGTCGTGGGGCACCAGGTCGAGCACGTAGCTGTCCGGCACGGCGAGCTGGCGGATCTCCACGGGCGGCACGGTAACGAGGGCGGTCGCCGCCGCGCCGGGCGGCGAGAGGGGGCACAGGACTACCCTCCAGGTCCCATGGGCGCAGAGACGGGCTCCACCGAGGACAGTGCGGACCGCTTCGGACACGACCCGGCGTTCGCCGTCCACGAGGGCGGCAAGCTCACCGTCCGGCCGACCCGCGGCATCGCGTCGCGCGAGGACCTCGCGCTGACCTACACCCCGGGTGTCGCCCGGGTCTCCAGCGCCATCGCCGCCGAACCCGCCCTGGCCCGCCGGTTCACCTGGGCGCCGCGCGTGGTGGCCGTGGTCTCCGACGGCACCGCCGTCCTCGGGCTGGGCGACATCGGCCCGTCCGCGGCGCTGCCGGTCATGGAGGGCAAGGCCTGCCTCTTCAGCGAGTTCGCCGGGCTGTCGTCGGTGCCGGTGGTGCTCTCGACCACCGACGTCGACCAGATCGTCGAGACGGTCGTGGCGATCGCGCCGTCCTTCGGCGGCATCAACCTCGAGGACATCAGCGCGCCCCGCTGCTTCGAGATCGAGGAGCGGCTGCGCGAGCGGCTCGACATCCCGGTCATGCACGACGACCAGCACGGGACGGCGATCGTCGTCCTGGCCGCGCTGCGCAACGCCGCGCGGGTGACCGGCCGCGGGCTCGGGGACCTGCGGGTCGTCGTCGCCGGGGCCGGGGCGGCCGGGGTGGCCTGCACCAAGATCCTGCTGGAGGCCGGGATCGGCGACCTCGCCGTCGCCGACTCCAGGGGTGTCATCCACACCGGCCGCGACGACCTCACGCCGGTCAAGCGGTGGGTCGCCGACAACACCAACCGGGCGGGCTACGCGGGCACGATGGTCGGCGCGCTGGAGGGGGCCGACGTCTACCTCGGTCTGTCGGGCGGCTCTGTGCCGGAGGCGGCCATCGCCGCGATGGCGCCGGACTGCATCGTCTTCTCCCTGGCCAACCCCACGCCCGAGGTCGACCCCGAGATGGCGGCGCGGTACGCGGCGGTGGTGGCCACCGGGCGCAGCGACCTGCCCAACCAGATCAACAACGTGCTGGCCTTCCCGGGGGTCTTCCGTGGCGCCATCGACGCCGGCGCCACGGCGATCACCGAGCAGATGAAGATCGCGGCGGCCGAGGCGATCGCCGGCGTGGTGGGCGACGACCTCGCGCCGGGCTACATCGTCCCGAGCCCGCTGGACCGGCGGGTGGCCACCGCGGTCGCCGAGGCCGTCGCCGCCTGCGCCCGCACGGAGGACGTCACCGTCTGACGGAGGACCTCCCTGCCCCCCACCACTCGCAGGCTCACGGCGGGCCCGCGCAGGGAGGCCGCCCGTGCTCCCCACCCCTCGCACGCTCGGGGCGGGACCCGGGACGGGGCCGACTCAGCCGAGGTCGCGCAGGGCCTGCAGGTAGGGGTCGAGGACCTCGCGGGCGCCGGTGTTGGCGTAGACGAACCAGATCGCGACCCCGAGGAACAGCGGCGCCAGCACCGCCTTCTCCAGCGTCGTCCCGGTGCGCATGGGGGTCAGGGCCAGCCGCTTGCGGCGCAGCAGCCAGAGCAGCGGGACCGGCACGCCCTGCTTGGTGACCAGGTCGCCGGCGATGTGCGTGAGGACGCCGAGCGCGACCGCCCACGGCAGCCAGGTGGGCTGCGGCGTGTGCGCGAGCAGCAGCCAGGCGCCACCCCAGGACAGCACCAGGTTGCCGATGACGGTGTTCTCCGCCCGGCCCGGGATGACGAAGTGCAGAGCCCGCAGCGCCAGCCCGATGGCCAGGGCCATCACCAGCAGGCTCGACCAGAACAGGCTGGCCGCGGCCAGCGCGAGCGCGCCGGAGGCGATCGGCGCGAGCAGCGCGTCGTGGGTGCCCCAGCGGTGCCCGCCGGCCAGCCGGCCGACCGCCCCGGACGGGACGTCGGTCGCCGGCCCCCACATGTCCGAGACCGTCGAGCCGCTGTGGTCGAGGTCGGGCAGCATCGCGAAACCGCCGGCGGCGGCGACCCAGGCGACCTGGGCCACGGTGCCCTGGACCGGGGCCCAGGGGAGGGTCGCGGCACCCGCCGCGAGGCCGGACAGGGCGTGCGAGTGACCGAGCACCTGCGCAGCGTGCCGCTCTGCGGCACACCCGAGGTGCAGGCTGCCGCGTCTCGGCGTGTCTGCGTGGGACCTCGGCCGCCGGACGGGGAGGGGCGGTGCAGGGCCGGGGACGTGGTCCAGGCCCGTCAGCTGACGTGGGCGGCGATCAGCACGCGGCTGAGGGCGCCGTCCCGCGCGACGAGTGTGGCCGCGTCCGCATGACGGCCCAGGGAGCCGAGACGGCGGACGCCGCGGCGCCGGGGGCGGCGAAGCCACAGGAGGGCGCGACCGGCCCGGTCACGGTTGCCCGTCGTCCGTTCGACCGTGGCGTCCGCCGTGATGTCAGCCGTCCGGCTCGTCGTCGACGTCGTCGGTGCCGCCGCGCGCCAGCCAGGTGGCCAGCCGCTCGATCGGCACCTCGAAGTCCGGGTTCTGGTCGACGAAGGCCTGCAGCTGGTCGGCCAGCCAGGCGAGGGTCACCTGCTCCTCGCCCCGCCGGCCGGCCAGCTCCTCCAGACCACGATCAGTGAAGTACACGGCCGGGACGTCCTCGTGTGGAGTGCACGGTCGGCAGGCCCGTCAGTCGGCGAAGGCCTGCGCGACGAGCTCCTTCTGCTCCGCCTCGTGCACCTTCGCCGAGCCGACGGCCGGGCTGGCCGAGGCGCGACGGCTGACCCGGCGCAGCGTCCGCCCGTCGAGGTGCTCGGGCAGATTGAGGGCCATGAACGACCAGGCGCCCATGTTGGCCGGCTCCTCCTGCACCCACACCAGGTCCGTGGCGTTCGGGTAGCGCCCGACCGCCTGGCGGATCTGCTCGGTCGGCAGCGGGTAGAGCTGCTCGACCCGGACGACGGCGACGTCGGCGGTGCCCTCGGCCTCCCGCTGCGCCAGCAGGTCGTAGGCGACCTTGCCGCTGCACAGGAGCACCCGGCGGACGGCGCCGCCGTCGAGCGGCTCGCCGCCCACGCCGGGGTCGGCCAGCACCGGCTGGAAGCCCTCGTCGGTGAACGCCGCGACCGGGCTGACCGCGGCCTTGGCCCGGAGCAGCGACTTGGGCGTGAACACGACCAGCGGCCGGTGCACGTCCGACAGTGCCTGCCGACGGAGCAGGTGGAAGTAGTTGCCGGGGGTCGTGCAGTTGGCGACGGTCATGTTGTTCTCCGCGGACAGCTGCAGGAACCGCTCGATGCGACCGCTGGAGTGGTCGGGCCCCTGGCCCTCAAGGCCGTGCGGCAGCAGCAGCACCACACCCGAGCGCTGCCCCCACTTGGCCTCACCGGAGCTGATGAACTCGTCGATGACCATCTGGGCGCCGTCGACGAAGTCACCGAACTGCGCCTCCCAGAGCACCAGCGCCTTCGGGTTGGCCACCGAGTAGCCGTACTCGAAGCCGAGTGCGGCGTACTCGCTCAGCAGCGAGTCGTAGACGAAGAACTTCGCCTGGCCCTCGGCGAGGTTGGCCAGCGGCGTGTACTCGGCGGCGGAGTCGCGGTCGATGAGGACGGCGTGCCGCTGCACGAAGGTGCCGCGGCGGGAGTCCTGCCCGGCCAGTCGCACCGGGACGCCCTGCACGAGCAGCGACCCGAAGGCCAGGAGCTCGCCCATCGACCAGTCGATGCCGCCCTCGCTGGCCATCGCGGCACGGCGCTCGAGCATGCGCTTGAGCTTCGGGTGCGCGGTGAAGTCCTGCGGGAACGAGACGTGCGCGTCGCCGATGGTCTTGAGGACCTCGGTGCTGATCGCCGTCTCGACGGTCGACTGCTCCGGCGTGCGCGGGTCCATGACCGGCTGCGGCTTGGAGGAGTCCTGCGCGTCGTGCGTCTCGGCGAAGGCCCGTTCCAGCTGGTCGCGGAAGTCCTTGAGCGCCTCCTCGGCCTCGGCCAGGGTGATGTCCCCGCGGCCGACCAGCGCCTCGGTGTAGAGCTTCCGGACCGAGCGCTTGCGGTCGATGATGTCGTACATCAGCGGCTGGGTCATCGACGGGTCGTCGCCCTCGTTGTGCCCGCGCCGGCGGTAGCACACGAGGTCGATGACGACGTCCTTCTTGAACGCCTGCCGGTACTCGATCGCCAGCCGGGCCACGCGGATGCAGGCCTCGGGGTCGTCGCCGTTCACGTGGAAGACCGGGGCGCCGATCATCCGGGCGACGTCGGTCGAGTACAGGCTCGAGCGGGCCGCGGCCGGGCTGGTGGTGAACCCGACCTGGTTGTTGACGACGACGTGCACGGTGCCACCGGTGCGGTAGCCGCGCAGCTGCGACAGGTTCAGCGTCTCCTGGACCACGCCCTGGCCGGCGAAGGCGGAGTCGCCGTGCAGCAGGACCGGCAGGACGGTGAAGCCGCCCTCGCCCTTGTCGATCATGTCCTGCTTGGCGCGGACCATCCCCTCGAGGACGGGGTTGACCGTCTCCAGGTGCGACGGGTTGCTGGCCAGCGAGACGGCGATCTCCGCGCCCGACCGGAACGGGTTGCGGAAGGTGCCCTCGGCGCCCAGGTGGTACTTGACGTCACCGGAGCCCTGGACCGTGCCGGGGTCGATGTTGCCCTCGAACTCCCCGAAGATCTTCGCGTAGCTCTTGCCGAGCACGTTGGCCAGCACGTTGAGCCGGCCGCGGTGCGCCATGCCGATCGCGACCTCGTCGAGGTCGTGGTCGGTGGAGGCGATGAGCACCTCGTCGAGCAGCGGGATGACCGACTCGCCGCCCTCGAGGCTGAACCGCTTCTGACCGACGTACTTCGTCTGCAGGAAGGTCTCGAACGCCTCGGCGGCGTTGAGCCGGCCGAGCACGTGCTTCTGCTTCTCGCGGTCCGGCGCGGCGTGCTTGACCTCGATGCGCTCCTGCAGCCACTGGCGCTCTTCGGGGTCGGTGATGTGCATGTACTCGACGCCGACGGTGCGGCAGTAGGAGTCGCGCAGGACGCCGAGGATGTCGCGCAGCGCCATGGTCCGCTCGCCGGCGAACCCACCGACCGGGAACTCGCGGTCGAGGTCCCACAGGGTCAGGCCGTGCTGGAGGATGTCCAGGTCGGGGTGGCTGCGGACCTTGAACTCGAGCGGGTCGGTGTCGGCCATGAGGTGGCCGTTGCGCCGGTAGGCCTCGATGACCTCGATGACCCGGGCTTCCTTGTCGATCTGCCCCTCGCGGCTGACCCGCACGTCGGGCATCCAGCGCACCGGCTCGTAGGGCAGGCGCAGGGAGCGGAAGACCTCGTCGTAGAAGCCGTCCTCGCCGAGCAGCAGCTGGTGCAGCCGGCGCAGGAAGTCGCCGGACTGCGCGCCCTGGATGATCCGGTGGTCGTAGGTGGAGGTCAGCGTGATGATCTTGCTGACCGCCATCTCGGTGAGCGCCTGGGGGCTCATCCCCTGGAACTCGGCCGGGTACTCCATGGCGCCGACGCCGATGATCGCGCCCTGGCCGGCCGTCAGCCGCGGCACCGAGTGGTTGGTGCCGACGGTGCCCGGGTTGGTCAGGCTGATCGTGGTGCCGGAGAAGTCCTCCAGCGTCAGCTTGCCGGCGCGGGCGCGGCGGATGACGTCCTCGTAGGCGCCCCAGAACCGGGCGAAGTCCATCGTCTCGGCCGCCTTGATCGAGGCGACGACGAGCGAGCGGCTGCCGTCGGACTTCGGCAGGTCGATGGCCAGGCCGAAGTTGACGTGCTCGGGCTGCACCAGGGTCGGCTTGCCGTCGACCTCGGTGAACGCGGCGTTCATCTCCGGGAAGTCGTCGAGCGCCCGGACCAGCGCGTAGCCGATCAGGTGCGTGAAGGAGACCTTGCCGCCGCGGGCCCGCTTGAGGTGGTTGTTGATGACGATGCGGTTGTCGGCCAGGAGCTTGGCCGGCACCGAGCGCACGCTGGTCGCCGTCGGCACGGTCAGCGACGCGTTCATGTTCTTGACGACGCTGGCGGCGGCGCCGCGCAGGGTCGTCTGCTTCGGCCCGTCGGCGGCCGGGGCCTTCGGTGTGGGGGCCTCCGGCGCGGGCGCGGCCTTGGCCTGCTGGGGCGCGCGCTCGGCGGCGCGGTCGACGACGGTGGCCTCGGTCCGCTCGGCCACGGGGGTGGACCGCGGCGTCGGCTCCGGCGCGGCCGGGGCGACGGCCGGGCTGCTGGGCCGGGTGGCCGATCCCTCGGCGTCGGCGACGGCGGGCCGCTGGGGGGAGGTGGCGGCCACCGCGGGGGCCGGCGCCTGCGGTGCCGGGGCGGCGGCCGCCGCCCCGTTCCCCGAGTTCTTCGCGGGGGTGGCGGGCGTCGGCGCGGCGGGGGCGGCGGCGGGCGCCGACGCGGCGGCGCCGTGCTCGCGGTCGTCGCTGGGGGCCACGGGGCTGCCCGGCCGGTAGTCGGCGAAGAACTCGTGCCAGGCCTGGTCCACGCTGGACGGGTCGGCGAGGAACTGCTGGTACATCTCCTCGACCAGCCACTCGTTGGTGCCGAATCCCGCCACCGCGGAGGAGGAGGTGGTGGCGGACGGCCGGGGTGAGTTGTCGCGTGACACGGGTCGAGTGCCTTCTTCGTCGTCGTCGGTGGACGTCTCTGGACCGGGGAGGCAGTCTACGCCCGCACCTGCACGCGGATGGGTTGCGAAGCGGCCCGGTCCAGGGCAGCGCCCCGAGCCCGCGAGGGGTGGGGAAGACGGGGTCCTCGCTCAGTCGGTGGCGCCGGCTCCGACCAGGAGGTCGACGAGCCCGTCGACGACGGAGGCCTGACCTGCGTCGACGCGCCGGGAGCGGGCCGCGGCGACCCGGCTGATGTCGAGGGCGCTGGCGCCGTCGTTGGTGGTGGCGTTGACGTCGGCCCCGGCGGCCAGCAGGACGCGCACCACCTCGGGCGCGTCGCCGCCCGTGCCGGTCGAGACGGCGTCGTGCAGGGGCGTGCGCCCGGTGTCGGGGTCGCGCCGGTCCACCGAGGCGCCCGCGTCGAGGAGCGCGCGCACCAGGTCGGCCCGCCGGGCCGTGGCCGCGGCGGCCAGTGCGCCGCCGTCGGGGTCGGCGCCGCGGGCGAGCAGCAGACGCAGCGTTCCGGCGGCACCGCCCGCGGCGGCGAGGACGAGCAGGTCCAGGCCGCTGACCGGGTCGGTGAGCGCGGCGCCGGCATCGAGCTCGCGGGTCAGCCGGTCGACGTCGTCGAGGTAGGCCGCGGCCGGCGCGTCGACCACGGCGCCCAGCTGGCACAGCACGCCGACCAGCGCGGGGGAGTGCTCGACCGCCACGTGCAGCGGCGTGCGCCCGGACTCGGTGCGCGCGGTGAGGTCGGCGCCGGCCGCGACCAGATCCCGGACGACGTCCTCCCGGCCCTCGGCGGCGGCCAGGTGCAGCGCCGTCCAGCCGCTCTCGCCGGCGTGCTCCACCGTGCCGGCCAGCAGCCGGGGCGCGCCGGCGACCGCCGCGCGCACCGCCGTGGCGTCGCCGTCGGCCACCAGCCGCGCCAGACGCGGCGTGGTCATGCGGGTCGTCATCCGGGGTCCCCTGTCCTCGGTGGTGTGCTGGTGCCCGCCCTCGGGACACGTTCCTCAGACCACGTCGCGGCGGACGGCGAACACCGTGCCGGCGAGGGCGAAGAGCAGACCGTAGCCGAGCAGCAACAGTGCGCCTTGCCAGGGCTCCAGGAGGTCCGGTGCCTGGAAGTCCGACGTGATCGCCTGCACCGCGCCGCCGGGCAGCCACTTGTAGGCGCCCTGCAGCACGCCGATCGAGGAGACGATCGGCTCGATGACGTACAGGTAGACCAGCGCGCCGACGATGGCGCCCACCTGGTTGCGCAGCAGCGCGCCGACGCCGACGCCGATCACGGTGAAGACGACGAGGACGAGCCCGGCCGCGCCGAGGGTCTGCAGGTTGTCGGCCGACAGTGACGGCGCGTCCCCGCGGGCGCCGGCGTAGAGCAGCACGACGACGACGTCGACGGCCAGCACGAGCAGGGCGAAGGGGACCGCCGCCAGCGCGTAGGCGACCAGCTTGGCGGCGACCACCCGGCCCCGGCGGGGTGTGGCGAGGAAGGTCGGCGTCGCCGTCCGGTGCCGGTACTCCTGGGTCATCCCGATGATGCCGAGGATCAGCAGCAGCACGCTGGCGTTGGCGGCGACGGAGAAGACGACCTCCTCGTACTGCGGCGTGCCGACCGGGGGCAGGCCCGGCCGCCCGTCCTGCTCGACGCCGGCGAGGCCGGTGAACAGCGCGGCGAAGCCGCCGGCCATCACGCAGGCGCCGAGCACCAGGCCGATCCAGATGCGCGTGGTGAACAGCTTGGTCCACTCGGCGCGGACGAGGGTGCTCATCGGGCCGCCACCCCGGTCGTCGGGGCGGGGGAGCCCGCGGCGAACTGCTCCTGGCCCGCGGTGAGCCGGAAGTAGAGGTCCTCCAGGCCGCTGGCCTCGGCCCGCAGCTCGTGCAGCTCGATGCCCTCCGCGAAGGCGCGGGCGCCGACACCGGCGGGCGTCGTCCCCGTCACGGTGACCGTGCCGTCGTCGCCCCGCTGCGCGGACAGGCCGGCCGAGACGAGCACCGCGGCCAGCCGGTCGGCCTCCGGGCTGCGCACGAGCACCGTGCCGGCACCCTGCGAGCCCGAGCGCAGCTCGGCGATCGAACCCTGTCGCACCAGCCGGCCGGCGCCGACGATGACGACGCGGTCGGCGGTCTGCTCCATCTCCGCCAGCAGGTGGCTGGAGACCAGGACCGTCCGGCCCTCCTCGTGGGCCAGGTGCCGCAGGAAGCCGCGCAGCCAGAGGATGCCCTCCGGGTCCAGGCCGTTGGCCGGCTCGTCGAGCACCAGCACCGGCGGGTCGCCCAGCAGGGCGGTGGCCAGGGCCAGCCGCTGCCGCATGCCCAGCGAGTAGCCACCGGCCCGCCGCCGGCCGGCCGTGGCCAGGCCGACCGCGGTGAGCACCTCGTCGGCGCGTGCGGTGGGCAGCCCCGCGGCGCGGCAGTATACCCGCAGGTGGTCGCGGCCGGAGCGGGCGGGGTGGAAGGCGGTCTCGAGGACGGCGCCGACGGTGCGCACCGGGTCCGGCAGCGCCGCGTAGGGGACGCCGTCGAAGGTGGCGGTGCCGGCGTCGGGGGTGATCAACCCGAGCACCATGCGCAGGGTCGTGGTCTTGCCCGCCCCGTTGGGCCCGAGGAAGCCGGTGACCGCGCCCGGCTCCACCGTGAAGCCGAGGTCGGTGACCGCCTGCACGGAGCCGAACCGCTTGGTCAGGCCGGACACCTCGACCCCCACGGGGCCACGGTGACCGGCCGGGTCGCTGGCCGTCGTCGCGATGACCTGTCCTCCTCGTCGTCCGCCCCCGTGCACCGGCCATCCTGGCCCACCCGGGTCCGCCGACGGCAGCCCACGTACGGCGACACGCGCCGTTCACCGCGTGTCGGCGCGCCGTCCCCGGGACCGCCGGGGCGCCACCCCCGTCGCGTGACCCGCGGCACGGAGAGGTCCTCCGGTGGTCACTACAGTGCCCGCCGTGAGCGCCCACCGGACGGTCGTCAGCGGGACGCACCCGTCGCCCGTCGTGCACACCACCGACTGACCCCGCCCCCGGCCGCCATGGACACCGCCGGACGGGACGACGCCGGGCGCGAGCGCGCCGGTCGGGACGCCGGCGGGCCGGAGCCGGGCGCCGACGTCCGGGACGCGCTCGAGCGCCTGCTGCTCGGCGGGCCGCGCCGGCTGACCCGGCTGCAGGTGACGGAGGCGGCGGGCATGCCGCCCGAGCGCACCCAGCGGCTGTGGCGGGCACTGGGCTTCCCCGACGCCGCCGACGACGACCTCGTCTTCACCGACGCCGACGTCGACGCCCTCGCACTGGTCTCGGCGCTCATCGACACCGGCTTCATCGACCCCGGCACCGAGGCCTCGATCGCGCGGGCCACCGGCCAGGCGCTGTCGCGGCTGGCCGACTGGCAGACCGACATGCTCGCCGGTGCGCTGACCCGTCAGGCGCGCGAGCACGGGTCGGCGGACGCCGTCGCCGCGGCCGAGGTGCTGCTGCCGCTGCTGACCCGGACGCAGGACTACGTCTGGCGGCGGCACCTGGCGGCCAACGTCGACCGGCTGCTGTCCTCCGGTGCGCCCGGGGACCGGCGGGAGCTGGCCGTGGGCTTCGCCGACCTGGTCGACTACACCTCGCGCTCGCGCGGCATGGACGGCCGCGAGCTCGGCGCGATGATCGAGGGGTTCGAGGCCACGGCCACCGAGGTGATCGCCCGCTCGCACGGCCGGGTGGTCAAGACCGTCGGCGACGGCGTCCTCTACACCGCCACCTCGGCCGTCGACGCCGTCGAGATCGCGCTGATCCTGCCCGACGTCTGGGAGTCCGACGACCGGCTGCCGCTGCGGGTGGGCGTGGCCTACGGCACGGTGCTCACCCGGCTGGGCGACGTCTACTCCCCGGTGGTCAACCTGGCCAGCCGGCTCACCTCGCTGGCCCGGCCGGGGACCGTGCTCGTCGACCGCGTGCTCGCCGGTCGCCTGCGCGGGCTGCACGGCTACCGGGTGCGGCCGCTGCGCCGGGTCTCGGTGCGCGGCTACGACCAGCTCCAGCCGTGGCTGGTCCAGCGCCGGCCGCCGGACGAGGAGGACAACGCCCTCGAGGAGATGCTCGACGAGCTGGCCGACGACGTGCTGGCCGCCGAGCCGGAGGACGAGGTGGACGGCCTCTTCGAGGGCGCCGACCCGGGGATCGACGAGGGCGGCTGAGCCGGTCGCGCGCTATCGTGGGCCCGTGCTGTGAGCCCCGGCGACGTCGACCCGATCCGACCGTCCTCCCGGGAGCACCTCCATGAGCGCCACCCTCGTCGCGCGCGGCCTGGCCGCCGGCCACGGCGCCCGCGTCCTCTTCTCCGACCTCGACCTCGTCGTCGCCCCCGGTGACGTCGTCGGGCTGGTCGGCGTCAACGGCGCCGGCAAGTCCACGCTGCTGCGCACCCTCGCCGGCGAGCTGCCGGCCGAGTCCGGCTCGATCTCGCTGAGCCCGCCGACGGCGACCGTCGGACACCTGCCGCAGGAGCGCGACCGGCGCGAGGGCGAGACCGTGACCGCCGCGCTGGCCCGCCGCACCGGCGTCGCCGCCGCGCAGGCCGCCCTCGACGCCGCCACCGAGGACCTGACCGCCGGCCGACCCGGTGCCGACGACGCCTACGCCGAGGCGCTGGAGCGGTGGCTGGCCCTGGGCGGTGCCGACCTCGACGAGCGGCTCGAGCAGGTCCTGGCCGAGGTCGCGCCCGGGGTCGCCGCCGACGCCCCGATGCTCTCGCTGTCGGGCGGTCAGGCGGCCCGGGTGGGGCTGGCCGCGCTGCTGCTGTCACGGCACGACGTGCTGCTGCTCGACGAGCCGACCAACGACCTCGACCTGACCGGCCTCGAGCAGCTGGAGTCCTTCGTCGCCGGCAACCGCGCGGGCGTCGTGCTGGTGAGCCACGACCGCGAGTTCCTGGCGCGCACGGTCACCCGCGTCGTCGAGCTCGACCTCGCCCAGCAGCTGGTGCGGGTGCACGACGGCGGCTACGAGTCCTACCTGGCCGAGCGCGAGGTAGCCCGCCGGCACGCGCGCGAGGAGTACGAGGAGTACGCCGGGACGAAGGCCGACCTCGAGGCCCGGGCGCGGATGCAACGCAACTGGCTGGCCAAGGGCGTCCGCGACGCGGTCAAGAAGCAGAAGGACCCCGACAAGTTCATCAAGGCGCACAACCGGGCGACCGCGGAGAAGCAGGGCGCCAAGGCCAAGCAGACCGAGCGGCGCATCGAGCGGCTGGAGGTGGTCGAGGAGCCCCGCAAGGAGTGGGAGCTGCGCATGACCATCGCCGCCGCCCCGCGCGCCGGGGCGGTCGTGGCCACGCTGCGCGACGCCGTCGTCCGCCGGGGCGGGTTCACCCTCGGCCCGGTGAGCCTGCAGGTGGACTGGGGCGACCGGCTGGCGATCACCGGCCCCAACGGCTCGGGCAAGACCACGCTGCTCGGCGCGCTGCTCGGCCGGGTGCCGCTGGACGAGGGGGCCGCCTCGCTCGGGCCGGCGGTGCGGCTGGGCGAGGTCGACCAGGCGCGCGGGCTCTTCGTCGGCGACCGCCGGCTGCTCGACGCGTTCGGCACCGAGGTGCCCGACTGGCCGACCGCCGAGGTCCGCACGCTGCTGGCCAAGTTCGGCCTGATGGCCGAGCACGTGCTCCGCCCCGCGGTCACGCTGTCGCCGGGCGAGCGCACCCGTGCGGCCCTGGCGCTGCTGCAGGCCCGCGGGGTCAACGTCCTGGTGCTCGACGAGCCGACCAACCACCTCGACCTGCCGGCGATCGAGCAGCTGGAGGAGGCGCTGGCCGCCTACCCCGGCACCCTGCTGCTGGTCACGCACGACCGCCGGATGCTCGAGGCGGTGGCCACCACCCGGCGCGTCACCGTCGAGGACGGCCGGGTCACCGCGTGAAGGAGCTCCTCACCCCTCCCACGCTCGAGCTCAGCTGAGGTCCGGGCCGAGCGCGTCCTCCAGGCCGACGGTGGCCATGCCGGCCCAGGTCTCGTCGACGTGGTGGGCCAGCACCATCAGGTCGCGCACGTGGCCCTCCCGGTCGCGGATGTGGTCGCGCAGCAGCGCCTCCCCGGTGAAGCCCAGGTCGGTGAACAGCGCCAGCGCCGCGCCCTGCTCGGCGACGACCTCGACGACCAGCTTGGACAGGCCGTCGCCGACCGCCGAGACGAGCGCCTGGCGGGCCAGCAGGCGGCCCAACCCCGATCCGCGCCGGGTGGGGGAGACGACCAGCCGCACCTCGCCGACGTGCGCCGACCAGCCCGGCAGCGGGCGGACGGCGACGTAGCCGGCCACCTCCTGTCCCTCGCCGTCGCCGTCGAGGACGACCCAGCGCCGGCCGCCGGAGCCCCCGGAGGTCCACGACCGGACGACGTCGGGGTCGGTGACCTCCTCCTCGATGAAGGTCAGGTCGCCCTCGGACAACCCGCCGAAGAAGCGCACCAGCGCGTCGCAGTGCGCCGCCTCCAGCTCGACGACGTCCACGCTCACCCCTCCTGTCCGACCGCGGGGCCGGGTGCGGTCTCGTCGCTGCGCGTGCGGATGAAGCCGATGATCTCCGGCACCGTCGTCTTCGCCGCCGTCCGGCCGACCACGAGGCCCATGTGGCCGGCGGGCAGCCGCAGCTCGTGCTTGTCCTCCGAGCCGACCAGGTCGATCAGCGGTGCGGTCGCGTCCGGCGGCACGATGTGGTCGCGGTCGGCGCGCACGGTGAGGAACGGCAGCCGGATGTCGCTCAGGTGCACCGGGTCGCCGCCCACGGTCAGCCGGTCGGTGACCATCCCGTTGTCGCGCACGAGCATCTGCACCGTCTCGCGCGCCGCCGCCCCGGGGAACGGGATGTGGTCGTCGGACCAGCCGGTCATCGCCTGGTAGGCCGACACGTACTCGTCGCTCCAGAGCTTCTCCCACAGCGTCACGTAGCGCGTGACCTCGGCGGTGGGGGTGAGGGTCTTGAAGCCCTGGACCACCACCCGCGGCGGTACGTTGCCGTCCTCGTCGAGGACGTCGTCGACCTCGAGGCCACCGCGGAATACGTCGGCCATCGGGCCCATCTTCGTGAAGTCGACCGGGGTCGCGAGCACGGTGAGGCTGCGGACCGGCGCGTCGGGGTGGTGGGCGGCGTAGAGCAGCGACAGGTCGCCGCCGAAGCAGTAACCGAAGAGGTTGACCTCGTCGGCGCCGGAGATGTCGCGCACCCGCTCCACGGCCGCGGGGATGTAGTCGTCGACGTAGTCCTCGAGCCGGTTCTGCGCGTCGCGGGCGTCGGGCTCGCCCCAGTCGACCATGTACACGTCGAAGCCGGCGTCGAGCAGCTGCTCGATGAAGCTGTTGCCCGGGATCAGGTCGAGGATGTAGCTGCGGCTGACCAGGCTGAAGACGACGAGCAGCGGCGGGGAGTACCGCACCTTGTCGCTGCGGTAGTGCCACAGCTGGGTGCGGCCGCGCTGCCAGACGACGTCCTTGGGCGTGAGCCCCACGCCGGGCCGGTCGACGCCGGCGACGAGCTTGATGCCGTTACGCGCCCGGAGGGCGTTGCGCTCGACGTCGCGCCGCACGCGGTCGAGGACTGCTTGCGGGCTGGGCACCGTCGGCATCGGGCTCCTCCGGGGTGGTCGTGTCGGCTGCGGCCCGGGGACGGCGCCGCTCGTTCTCCAGCTGGACGGTCAGCCGCCGGACCTCGCGGTCCAGGGCGCCGATCTGCGCGCGCAGGCGCGCCAGGTCCGAGCCGGCCGGCAGGTTGACGAGGTGCCACGCGCGGGCCGACACCCCCCGGGCGCTGTCCCGGGCGAGGTTCTGCGCACGCCGCAGCAGCGCGACGCCCGTCGCGAAACCCGGTGTCCGGACCAGGCTGTCCGCGTGCGGGGTGACGCGCCGCTCGGCGGCGTCGAACGCCTGCCGCCACAGCGGCGGCCCCTGTGGTGTCCCCGGTGTCGTCCCGGACGTCATCGACGGACCTCCTCCGTGCGCGGACCGGCTGTCTGCACGGGCTCCCTACCCGCCCGAGCGGTGGTACACCCCACACGCGGTTACGGTCCGGGGGCCGACAGGGGCGCGGGGACGACGGAGGGACTGCAGCGTGGCGGACAGGACTGTCCTGGACATGTTCCGGCTGGACGGCCGGGTGGCGATCGTGACGGGGGCGTCGTCGGGGCTGGGCGTCGTGTTCGCCCGGGCACTGGCCCAGGCCGGGGCCGACGTCGCCCTCGGGGCCCGGCGGGAGGACCGGATGGCGGCCACCCGGGAGGCGGTCGAGGCAGCCGGGCGCCGGGCGATCACGGTCCGCACGGACGTCGCGGAGGTGGCGGACTGCCAGGCGCTGGTGGACGCGACCATGGCGGAGTTCGGGCGGGTCGACGTCCTGGTCAACAACGCCGGCATCGGCACCGCCACCCCGGCCACCCGGGAGAAGCCCGAGGAGTTCCGGCAGGTCATCGACGTCAACCTCAACGGCTGCTACTGGATGGCCCAGGCCTGCGGGCGGGTGATGCAGCCGGGCAGCTCGATCGTGAACATCTCCAGCGTGCTGGGGCTGACCACCGCGGGGCTGCCGCAGGCGGCCTACGCGGCGAGCAAGGCCGGGCTGATCGGGCTGACCCGCGACCTCGCCCAGCAGTGGACCGGCCGCAAGGGCATCCGGGTCAACGCGCTGGCCCCGGGGTTCTTCGCCTCGGAGATGACCGACCAGTACCCCGAGGGCTACCTCGACCAGCAGATGAGCCGGGTCCTCGTCGGCCGCGCCGGCGACCCGATGGAGCTGGCCGCCGCGCTGGTGTTCCTCGTCAGCGAGGCCGGCGGCTACGTCACCGGGACGACGATCCCGGTCGAGGGCGGCATGCTCACCAGCTGAGCGCCGGTCCGGGGCCCCGCGCGTGCGGGGCCCCGGCCGGCTCAGCGGCCGTCGGCCCGTGCGACGAGCGCGCTGATCCGCTCGGCCAGCTGCGGCAGGACGGCGCGCGGCAGGTCGTGGCCCATGCCCTCGACGACGAGCAGCTCGGCGCCCGGCACCGCCGCCGCCGTCGCCCGGCCGCCGCTGACGTCCACCAGGGGGTCCTGTGCGCCGTGCACGACCAGCGTCGGGACCTCGACGCGGGCCAGGTCGGCGGTGCGGTCGGGGGTGGTGAGGACGGCGGCCAGCTGGCGGGAGACCCCGGCCGGGTCGTGCGCGCGGTCGAAGGCGAGCCCGGCCCGCTCGCGCACGCCCGCCTCGTCGAACTCGAAACCGGGGGAGCCGACGACCCGGAAGGCGGCGACGGCGCGCTGGACGGCCGACTCGCGGTCCGTGGCCGGCGGCGCGAGCAGGACGCCCACCGCGCTCGGTGCCGGGGCGCCGACCGCCGGGTCGCCGGTCGTCGACATGATCGAGGTGAGGCTGCGGACCCGCTGCGGGTGCCGGGTGGCCAGCAGCTGGGCGATCATCCCGCCCATGGAGGCGCCGACCACGTGCGCGTCGTCCAGACCCAGGGCGTCGAGCAGGCCGGCGGCGTCGTCGGCCATGTCGGCCAGGGCGTAGGGGACGCTCGAGCGGTCGCCGCCCATGACGGCGAGGACGTCGGGGACGCCGGCCGTGTGCAGGTGCGTGGACAGGCCGATGTCGCGGTTGTCGAACCGGATGACGTGCAGGCCGTGGTCGGCCAGCATCCGGCAGAGCTCCTCGGGCCAGCCGATCATCTGGGTGGCCAGGCCCATGACCAGCAGCAGCGGCGGGTCCTCCGCGGAGCCGAAGGTCTCGTAGGCGATCTCGACGTCCCCGACGCGGGCGGTCCGCACCCCGGTGTGCTCCATGCCGCGGACGCTAGCCGGGTGCCCGGGCGGCGATCCCGACGCCCCGGTCCCGACGCTCCGCGCGGGCCGGGTCCGGGGCAGCGGGGGACCCTCAGCGCTGGGCGGCGCCGACCAGGTCGGTGGGGTCCTCGTGCGCGTCGGGCCGCTCGAGGGCGGCACCCTCGACGTCGAGGACGGGCAGCCAGCGCAGCCAGCGGGGCAGCCACCAGGCCCGCCCGCCGAGCAGCGCCAGCGCCGCCGGCACCAGCACCATCCGGACGACGAAGGCGTCGACGAGGATGCCGGCGGCCAGCGCGAAGGCGATCGACTTGATCGTCGCCTCACCAGCGGGCACGAACCCGGCGAAGACGCTGAACATGATCAGCGCGGCCGCCACGACGACCGGGGCCGCCTGGCGGAACCCGGTGCGGATCGCCTCCAGCGGCGCGGCGCCGTGCGCGTGGGCCTCGTGCATCCGCGACACCAGGAAGATCTGGTAGTCCATCGCCAGGCCGAACAGGATGCCGATCACCAGGATCGGCGTGAGGCTGATCAGCGGCCCGGTGGCGTCGAGGTTGACCACGTCGGCCAGCCAGCCCCACTGGAACACCGCGACCGTGGCGCCGAGCGAGGCGCCGATGGTGAGCACGAAGCCCAGGACACCGACCAGCGGCACCAGCAGGGAGCGGAAGACCAGGACCAGGAGCACCAGCGCCAGGCCGACGACGAGGGCCAGGTAGACCGGCAGCGCCTCGTCCAGGCTCCGCGCCACGTCGACGCTGACCGCGGTCTGGCCGGTGACCGAGGCCTGCACCCCGTCGGTGCCGGCGAGCAGGTCGCGCAGGTCGGCGACGAGCTGCTCGGTGGCCGGGTCCGTGGGGCCGGACTGCGGGATGACCGTCAGCAGGGCCGCGGTGCCGTCGGGGTTCGGGACCGGGGGGGTGACGAGGGCGACGTCGTCCAGGCCGGTGACCGCGCCGCTGACCCCGGCCGCCGCCTGGGCCGCGCCGGCGCCCTCGAACAGCACGGTGATCGGGCCGTTGAACCCCTCGCCGAAGCCGTCGGCGAGCAGCTCCTGGGCGCGGGCCTGGGTGCTGTCGGTGGGCGGGGTCTGCACCAGCGTCGTCTGCATCGAGAAGAAGGGGACGGCGATCGTGCCCAGGGCCACCACCGCGAGGAGCAGCGTCACGACCCGGTGGCGGGTGACCGTGTCGACCCACCCGGTCAGGAACCCGCGGCGGGCGGCCACGTGTGCACCGTGCCGCAGGTGGTGGACCCCCGCGGGCCGCTGCCTCCTCGGCAGCGCGCGGTGCCGGAGGAAGCCGAGCACGGCGGGCACCAGGGTGAGGGCGATGAGGACGGCGACGACGATCGTCGCGGCCGCGGCCACGCCCATCTGGGTCAGGAACGGGATGCCGACGACCGACAGGCCGACCAGGGCGATGACCACGGTGAGGCCGGCGGTGACCACGGCCGAGCCGGCGGTGCCCGTGGCGACGGCGACCGCGGTGCCGACGTCGGCGCCCCGGCGCAGCTCCTGGCCGAACCGGGTGACGATGAACAGCGCGTAGTCGATGCCGACGGCCAGACCGAGCATCGCGGCCAGCGTCGGGGTGGTCGACGACAGGTCGGTGAACCCGGTGGCGATCGTGATGCCGAGGACGCCGATGCCCACGCCGACCAGCGCGGTGAGCAGGTTCAGGCCGGCCATCGCCAGCGTGCCGTAGGTGACGGCGAGGACCACCAGCGCGACGACGACGCCGATCGCCTCGGCCGGCCCCCCGACGTGCGGCGGCTCCTGCACGGCCTCGCCGCCGACCTCGACGGTCAGGCCGGTGGCACGGGCGTCGTCGACGGCGGCCAGCAGGGCGTCCTGCTGCTCGGGCGTGACCTCGCCCGGTGCGGCGTCGTAGGTGACGGTGCTGTAGCCGGTGGTCTGGTCGGCGTTGACCGCGGGCGCGGCGGGGTCCAGCGGGGTGGTGGCCGACGCGACGCCCGGCAGCTGCGTCAGCTCGCCGACCACCCCGGTGACCGCGGCGGCGTTCTCCGGCGTGGTCAGCGTCTGCCCGTCCGGGGCGACCAGGACGACCCGGGCGGACGCGCCGCCGCCGACGCCGAACTCCTCGCCGATCCGCTCCAGGGCGGTCGTCGACTCCTGCCCGGGGATGGAGAACGAGTTCGAGGTCTCGCCGGCCAGGGTGACCGCGCCGGCGCCGCCGCCCACCAGGACGACCAGCCAGACGAGGACGACGGACACCCGGTGCCGGTGCGAGAAGGCGCCGAGCCGGGACAACAACACAGCCATGCGGATCAGGCCTCCGCCTGGTGGGGGTCGGACAGGGCCGCGCCGGGCCGGCGGTGGCCCAGCGCATCGGTGCAGGTGTCGACGATGTGCGGCCGCCACTCGGTGGTCCGGTCCTCGGCGTGGGCGGCCAGGGTCAGGACGGCGAGCCCGGCCAGTGCCCCGACGACGCGGACCAGCCGCTGCGGCTCGGTCGACTCCGGGTCGACGCCGAACGCCTGCAGCACCAGCTCGGTCGTCGCCGTCCCCGGGGCGGCGTCCTCGCTGCCGAGCTGGGTGGCCGGCGCGAGCATGAGGGCGACCAGGCCGGGGTGGGCGAGGGCGACGTCGACCAGGATCTCGACGGCCCGGCGGTCCCGGTCCGCGCCGGGCGGCAGGTCGCGGACGTGGTCGAGGACCTGCTCGCCGATGGTGTCGGCCTGCGCGAGGACGGCCTCGTACAGCGCGTCCTTGCTGGGGAAGTGGTGCAGCAGCCCGGCCTTGGACAGGCCGACGGCGGCCGCGACGTCCTGCACGGAGGTCTTGGCGAAGCCGCGGCGGGCGAAGAGGGCGGCGGCGCGGTCGAGGATGCCCCCGTCCACCTGCTGCCGGAACGGTCGTGCCACGGCGACCACCGTACGGCTCACCGACCGATCCGGTCGGCTCACCGACCGATCCGGTCGGTGTCGTCGGCCACAGTACGGAGTGGGTCAGGCGATCCGGTACCGGCGGTGCGGGCGGCCCTCCGGGTCCCTCCGCACGTCCTCGAGCCGGCCGCCGCACCGGGTGATGACGGCGGCCGAGGCCGCGTTGCCGTCCTGACAGGTGACCAGGACCTCGTCCACGCCCTCGGCCCGGGCGATGACGAGCGCCTGGGCGAGGACGGCGGTGGCGTACCCGAGCCCGCGGTGTGCCGGCCGGATCGCGTAGCCGACGTGCCCGCCGAACTCGGCGAGGTACTCGTTCAGGCGGTGCCGGATCGAGACCCGGCCGACCAGGTCGCCGCCGACCTGCGCGACCAGGAACGTCTCCGGGACCCAGCCGTCGGGGACCTCCAGCCCCCGGCGTCGCTGGCCCAGCAGCCGCAGGTGCTCCGGCCAGGGCGCAGCGGGGTCCCAGGCGAGCAGGAAGGGGAAGTCGTCCGCGGCCAGCTCCGCGTGCGCCTGCCGGGCCTGGACCTCGTCCTCCTCACGCAGGGGCCGCAGCCTGACGGCCCCCCGGGCGAGGGACACCAGGTCCTCCGGGAGGTCGTGCCACGGTCGGGCTCCCACGGATCCACGCTAGGTGCACCGGTCAGCCCGCGGGTGGCGCCACCTGGAAACGCAGGCTGGTGCGCAGGCCGACCCCCTCGACGCCCAGCTCCTCCAGGGTGAGCGGGCTCGTCCCCTCGAACAGCCGAGGCCGGCGCCGAGCAGGACCGGCACGACGTCGACGTGCAGCTGGTCGACCAGACCCGCGTCGAGCAGCTGGCGGGTGAGGTCGGGACCACCCACGACCGTCTCGGCGCGTACGCCCGCCGCCACGGCCGCCCGCTCGACGGCGGCCCGGACCCGCCGGTGACGAACGTGACCGAGAGCCGCTCGTTGCGCTTCGGGGGGGACCACCGGCGGCGTGTGGGTGACGACGACGACCGGCACCTGGAACTGGTTGGTGTCGGCGTGGCTGTCGGGTCGACAGTCCGGGTGGAGCGCACCCGCGCTGCCCGCGGCGTCCTCATCGCCCACGAGCCCTGAGCGCCTGGGTTCCGTCGGTCACCGGTGCAGCAGGACGGTGATCGCTACGCCGCGCGGCTACGCGCGGGCTGACGGGGAGCAGGTGGGGTCGTGGCGACGGAGGCGTCGGGGACCGAGGTCAGGGAGTTCACTGCGGGGCTGAGGTCGCTGCTGGAGTGGCTGAACGTCCCAAATCAGGGCGCGGGCAACGAGGTCGTCGCCCTGGTGCAGGAGACGCTCGGCTCAGCCGGCCGGGAGCAGTCGGTGGTCGCGCGGGAGCTCCCGCCCTTCGAGCACGTCAACCTGCAGACCGCTCTCGCCGAGTTGGCCGCGACCTGCAGCCGGCCGTGGTGGTGCTCGAGGACGTCGACCTCGTCGCCATGGACCGGTCCTTCGGCCCCGACGGCAGTCCCGTGCTCTTCGACCTGCTCGACGCCATGGACGGCGCGGCTCCCGACGCGGACCTGCTGTTCGTCCTCACCAACGACCGGGCCGACCTGCTGGAGCCGGCGCTGGCCGCCCGGCCGGGCCGCATCGACGTCGCCGTGGACGTCGACCTGCCGGACGCCGCGGCCCGCCGGCGGCTGCTGGAGCTGTACGGCCGGGACGTGCCGCTGCGGCTGTCGGAGGACGATGTGACCCCGGCCGTCGACCGCACGGAGGGCGTGACCGCCTCGTTCCTCGGGGAGTCGCTGCGCCGGGCCGTCCTGGAGGCCCTGCACGAGCAGGACCCGGTCAGCGAGGTCACCTCCGAGCACCTCACCCGGGCACTCGACGACCTGCTCGACAGCAGCCAGCAGGTCACCCGCACCCCGCTCGGCGTGGGCGGTGACGCCGTCACCAAGGACGGCGCCGGTGCACGGCCCGGCCTCTCTCCGGCGAGCCTGCCGATAGCCACGTACCACCCCCGCCACCCCCGGCGGCACTGACCGCCGGAGTACGCCGCACGGGCCCCGGCGCACGGCCGCGAGCCCGTCCGTGTCCTCGGGCGCGGACGTCGGGGCGGTCCGGCGAGTACCGGGTGGGTCCGGCACGGGTTGACATCCACCGCGAGTGGTCGGGCATGATGCCGACGGAATATGACGCGCAACACAACCACTCACGATGTAGTGACGGACGACCTGATCAGGACGGGCCCCATGGCAGACCGCGATCTCACGCGCCGAACGGTCCTCAAGGCAACGGCGGTGAGCGCGGCGGCCCTCGCCCTGCCCTTCACCGTCGCCGCCGGCGCGGCCCGGGCATCGGAGCTGGCCGCCAGCAGGTTGCCGCGGCCCTACACGGCTCACGACCGGCTCGTGCAGCCACCAGTGCTGCGGGTGCCCGACGCTCCCGGCAGCCGGCCGGTCGTGCAGGTCGTCCAGGGCCCGGCGTCGCTGCGGCTACTGCCCCCGCCCGAGCCTGAGACGGCGATGTGGGTCTATGACGGTTCATATCCCGGCCCGACGATCAAGGTGCGACGCAACCAGCGGGTCACCGTCCGTCAGGTCAACCGCCTGCCCGCGACCCACCCGCTCTTCGGCTACGAGTTCCACACCTCCACGCACCTGCACGGGTCGCCGTCGCTGCCCCCGTTCGACGGCTACGCCAACGACCTGAGCGAGCCGGGCTTCCGCAAGGACTACGAGTACGACAACGAGGAGGACGCGCGGACCCTCTGGTACCACGACCACGCCGCGCACCACACCGCCCCGAACGTCTACACCGGGCTGGCCGCCCAGTACCACATCCTGCCCGAGGCAGGTGAGCCGACGTTCGGCCTCCCGGTGGACGACGAGTTCGACGTGCCGCTGACCATCAGCGACGTCGCCTTCCGTGCCGACGGCCAGCTGCTCATGGACCCGCACAGCGTCTCGGGAATCATGGGTGACGTGATCCTGGTCAACGGCGCACCGTGGCCGGAGGTGCCCGTCCGGCCACGCACGTACCGGTTCCGCCTGCTCAACGCCTCGGTCGCCCGCGGCTACCTGCTCCAGCTGACCCGCGGGCTGCCGATGACGGTGGTCGCCACCGACGGCGGGCTGGTCCGCCGCCCGGTCGACGTCGACCAGCTCAAGCTGGGCATGTCCGAGCGGTACGACGTCCTGGTCGACTTCGCACCCGCGGCCGGGCGGCAGGTCGAGCTGCGCAACCTCGGAGTGCCCAACGCGACCGACTACGAGCACACCGGCCAGGTGATGGCCTTCCGGGTCGGCACCGACCCGGGCGGTCCGGACGCCGTCCTGCGCGAGGACGAGTGGCCCGCCGTGGACCGGGCGGGAGTGCTCGCGATCGACCCCGCCGACGCGGTGACCACCCGCCGCCTCCGCTTCGACAGCCGGGGCGGGGTGATGACGATCAACGGCCTGACCTGGACCGACGTCGAGAACTCCGGGTTCCGGCAGGCCATTGCCGAGCCCCAGCGCGACACCGTCGAGGTCTGGGAGTTGGAGAACCCCTCCGCCGCTGGTTCCACCCGGTCCACCTGCACCTCGTCGACTTCCGGGTGCTCGATCGCAACGGTCGCCCCCCGGCCGGCTACGAGGACGGACCCAAGGACGCGGTCTACCTCGGGGAGAGCGAGCTGGTCCGCATCGCAGTCCGGTTCGGGCCGCACACCGGCCGGTACACGATCCACTGCCACAACTCCGGGCACGAGGACCACATGATGATGCACCAGTTCTGGGTCAAGGACGGCGCCGACGAGGGCCTGGACCCACTCGACCCCCGCTTCGCCCCCCGGTCGGCTCCCTAGGCCGCACCTGCGCAAGGTCGGGACCGCTGCTGCGGCGTCCCGGTCGGGGCCCGCGCTGGTCCTCGACCCGACGGGGCGATCGACGTCCAGCTCGTGGAGTCGGCCGACCCACCCACGCACCGGTCCCGCTTGGGTCGCCGAGCCGCTGGCCAGGTCTGGATGTGTGCCCCCGGCAGGACCCGAACCGGCGCACCCGCCTCCGGAGAGCGGGAAGACGAGGATCGACCGTCGTCGGCAGGTGGTGGTCGATGGGCCTTCTTGCAGGTCAGCGACCTGGCCGGGGTTGGCTGTCGGTGGCCGTCGATGGCGGTGGACGGACCTCGTGTTGCCCCAGTGTTGCCCGAGACGGCAGACCCGTGGCGAGACGCCAGTCATCTCGTGGTCGCGACGGCGACTGACCTCCGAGGGACGCGGAAGTCCGGCAGTGCGACGCCAAGCCCAGGTCGTCGGCGGAAGCAAGCCCGGCCGAAGCGGTCGACGTCGGGATGCCGGTGGTGATCACCGACGTCATCGGCAGCGCGGAGGTCGTGGTCGTGATCCACGGACGAACCGGAACGCTGGGTGCCCCGGGCAACGCGCGCCCGCCCTCGCCGCGGCGGTCGCCGAACCGCTCGCCGACCCGGAGCTGGGCCAGCGCTGCGTGAGCGCCGGCCGCCGCCGGTACGTCGAGCGGTTCACGACACGGCGGATGGCCGAGAGGACGATCCGGGTCCACCAGGACACCGGGGGCGGATCCACCGGCGGCGGCGAGAGCGGCGCACCGACCGTCGATAGGTCAGCGTCGGCGGGTGCGGGCTCGGTGAGTGGGCACTGTTCGGGCGGACGCGGCACCGGCAGGAGCGAGACCGCGGCGGTGACCAGCAGCGGCAGGCAGCGGTGAGGTCACCGGTGACCTCCCACCGACGCGGTCGAGCCTGGCCCATCCACCGCCTACCAGGAGACGCCGGGCTCGTAGGTCCCGAAGCTCCACTCCTGACCGCCGGGGTCCAGGACCCGGGCCCGCCGGGTGTGGAAGGGAGTGCTCTCCGGCGGGATCACCGGCTGGGCACCGGCGGCAACGGCCCGATCGAACACCCCGTCGACGTCCTCGACGCGCAGGTAGAGACCGCGTCCGGTGGACCGCCCGAGCAGCGGCGGCACCTGGTGGTCGGCGTCGTCACTGCTGACCATCAGGGCGACATCCCCCCAGCGGACCTCGGCGTGCGTCACCTGCCCGTCTGGCCCCTGCTGACGCCGCACCTCCGAGAAGCCGAGCGCGGCCAGCCAGTCGAGTGCGGCCGGGGCGTCGCGGTAGCTGAGGTAGGCGAACAACTGCGGAGTCACCCGGCCGAACCTAGGGGCTCCTGGCTGCTCCCACACGCGGCCCGAGCGGTGGCAGCAGCGAAGCGACCTGCTCGATCACCCACCACGACCTCAGCAGCCCCACCCGAAGGACGAAGCAGGCGCGCCGGACTCATGGTGGAACGATCCCTGAGTGAGTGGCGGATGCTGCGGAGGTCTCGCTCGGTGGGCACTCGCGCGGAGCTGACCGATGGGCAGTGGGCGGTGATCGAGCCGATGGTGACGGGGCGGTCGCGGCCGTACCGGATCACCGACAGGTGGTGGAGGGCACCGTGCACCGTCACCGTCACCGGTGCGGGCGCGCGGCGTGATCTGCCGGAACGGTTCGGGCTTGGTCGCTCGATCCGTTCGGTCAGCACTCTGCGGTCTTCTCGGCGTTGTACTCCAGGACGGCGTCGATCCAGAAGTGCAGATCTCCGTCCTCCGTGAGCGCATCCTCGTCGACGGTGATCCAACCCTCGCCCATCGACCTGCCCTTGCCCATCTCCGCTCGGCGGGCACCTTCCACCTTCAGGTACTCGGCATCGCGACTGCGGGACACGCGCACGAGAAGAGCGCCCCCGCCGCCCGAGACGCAGGCCATCATCTCCTCATCGACCATGAACGCGAGGCCACCGAACATCGTCACCTCACGAACGTTCTTCTCATCAGGAACAGCACGGCGAACGCGGCCTGCGAGCTCAGCATCGTGAGCCACTCGTCGTCTCCTTCCTGGCGAACCGAGAAGCGTCGATCCTCCGGTCGCTGACAGACCCGTCTACAGCTCACTTCGGGCTCGAGGCTCCTGCCCGTTCTCGATGGGGACCGGGTCAGGCCAGTCGGCCACGCAACGTCGACACACCGTCGCCGCTGAGGTGGCCGAGTGCGGTCGTGCGGCCGGTGATCGCCAGCAGGAGCGCCTCGGCGTTGCCGCTCACGGTGTCCGCAAGGTCATCTTGGCATGGGAACCAGGGTGTCTCTCGAGTGCGGGTCCAGGCGAGAACTGCGGCCAGGACGACGGCTCCGCGGTGGATGAGTGCGTGTTGTCGTAGCGGGTGGCCAGTGCGCGCCACTGCTCGAGCAGCGCGAAGGAGCCTTCGCCGACGGTGCGCTTCTCGTGGAGCTCGCGGTCGTAGCGGACCGGGCGTCCGCCCTTGCTGCCGCGGCGGGCGCGGTGGCCCTGCTGGTCTGGTCGGCTCCTGGTGTCCCCGGGAGCAGGTCCGGCGGGCTCAGCCGCCGCCGCGGCCGCCATCGGCCGAGCGGGGCTGCACCCCGACGGGGTACGGCACACCGCGGCGTCGCTGGCGATCGCCTCCGGCGCCGACGTCGAGGTCGAGGTCGTCCAGCAGGTGCTCGGCCACGCCTCGGCAGCGATGACGCTGAACCAGTACCGGCACCTGTTCGGCGACCGGTTGGACGAGGTGGCCGAGGCGAGCGCGGCCGCGCGCGCCGCTGCCGTTGCCGTTGCCCGAGTGTTGCCCGAGGCCGAGGTCATCGACCTCGACGACGCCCGGCGGAGCGGTGGATCACCGCTCCGAGCAGGCATTTCACGAAGTGCCCCCGGCAGGATTCGAACCTGCGCACCCGCCTCCGGAGGGCGGTGCTCTATCCCCTGAGCTACGGGGGCTCGCGGTGGGGCAGGGGAGAAGTTACCAGCCCGTCCCACACGCTCCGCCGACGGGCGGTCAGGGCGCGGGCAGCGGCGTCCCGCCCCGCGCGGTCAGCATGCCGACCATCGTGGTGACCTCGGCGGCCTGCGTGTCGGCGATGGAGCCGGCGAGGGTCCGCACGGCCGGCTCGCTCGCGTTCCCGGCGGCGTACTGCGCCATGTCGAAGCCGCCCTGGTGGTGGCGGGTCATCAGGCGGAGGAACTCGACGTCGAACGCCGTCCCCGTCAGCGACCGCAGGTCGGCCAGTTCCGCCTCGGTGGCCATGCCGGGCATGGGGGCGCCGGGGCCCGACGTCGCGGACGTGTCGTGCCCGGCGTGCGCGTCGCCCATCCAGGCCATGTGCTCGCCACCGGAGCGGGACAGGCCCCACAGCGACAGCCAGCCCTCCATCCGGCCGGCCTGGTTGGTCTGCGTGCTCGAGATGTCGAAGGCGAGCTGACGGACCTCCGCGTCCTCGCTGCGCTCGAGCGCCAGGTTGGCCATCTCCACGCCCTGCCGGTGGTGCAGCGCCATGTCGCGGGAGAACCCGGCGTCCACCGAGTCGGCGGCCGGCGTCCCCTCCTGGCCGATGCCCAGCCCCACCGCCAGCCCGCCCCCGAGCGCGACGAGCGCGACGGCGATGACGGCCAGGAGCGCGGCCCGCAGACCGCGCCCCCGTCGGCGTGGAGCCGGGGCCGGCGCGTCCTGGCCGGGACGGACGGCGGTGCCGGTCACCGGGACCTCACTGCGTGCTCGGCGCGCTCGAGCCCTCGGCGGCCGGGGTCGGCGTGGTCGGCGCGTCGGTGGGACCGACCTGCTCGCTCGGGTCGCCGGCCACCAGCGGGTTGGCGATGAAGTCGGGGTTCTCGCAGCTGGCACCGACCTCGGGGTAGGCGCCCTCCACCTCGCTGTTGAAGGTGAGGAAGTCGGCGAACTGCTCGATCCGCGGGTCGTCGGCGGAGTCGACCTTGAGCTGGTGGTTCCAGGACTGCAGGCTCACCGCCGAGTCCAGCCCCACGTAGGGCGACAGCAGCCGCCCGGAGACGCCGTCGACCAGTTCGGACAGCCGCTCGACGTCGCCGCCGGAGACCGCCTCCGGGTCGTACGCGATCCACACCGCGCCGTGCTCCATCGAGTGGACGGCGTTCTCGTGCCGGACGTCGACGTCGTAGACGGTGCCCGTGCAGTCGGCCCAGACGCCGTCGTGCGGGCCGCCGACCGGCGGGGACTGGTCGTACTCGACCGGAGTGGTCACGTGCTCCTGCCCGGCCGCGTAGTCGAAGCTCTCGATCCCGGCGATCTCGTCGATCGCGTCGACCTGCTGGGCGTCGGCCTGGCGCACCTGCACCACCGCGTAGGTGATGGCCGCGGCGGCGAAGACGACGACGGCGACGGCCGCGGCGATGAGGCCCCACGGCCGCTGGTGGGTCACCACCTGCGTCGGCGGTCGCGTGCGGCCCCGGCCGGTGGCCCGGCTCGCCCCCGCGGGGCGGGCGCCGGAGCCGGACCGGCTCGCCCCGCCCCCGGTCCGGCCGGCATCGGGCTTGCGGTCCTTGGCCACGGGCTCTCCTCGTCCTCGGCTCCGTCACCGCCCGGTGGCGGCGGTCGTGTCCACGTGCGCGGCGGCTGGGGTGGTGCTCCCGCGCGGGGCGGCCCAGGATGGGGGCCTCCGGCCCCGCGGCCGCTGCTCACCCGCGAGTCTAGGTCGGCTCCCCGAGGGCTCCCCGCCCGCGCGGGTGCGGCGGGCAGGCGCGTCGCGCCCGCTGCGTACGATCACGCGGTGACACCCGAGCAGTTGCGCGACCTCGTCCGGACCGCTGTCGGGGCGGTCGTCGAGCGCGGCACGCTCGCCGTCGCCGTCCCCGACGACGTCCTCGTCGAGCGTCCCAAGAACCCCGAGCACGGCGACTACGCCACCAACGTGGCCCTGCGCCTGGCCAAGCCGGCCGGCATGCCGCCGCGCGCCGTCGCCGACCTGCTGGCCGAGGAGCTGCGCGCCCAGCCGGGCGTGGCCCGTGTCGACGTCGCCGGCCCCGGCTTCCTCAACGTCACCCTGGCCCAGGGGGCGCTCGGGCAGATCGCGGTGCGGGCGGTGACCGCGGGCGAGGGCTACGGCCGCACCGACGTCCTCGCCGGGCAGCGGCTCAACCTCGAGTTCGTCTCGGCCAACCCCACCGGGCCGGTCACCCTCGGCTCGACCCGCTGGGCCGCCGTCGGCGACGCGCTGGCCCGGCTGCTGGAGAGCAGCGGCGCCGCGGTCAGCCGCGAGTACTACGTCAACGACGCCGGCGCGCAGATCGAGCGGTTCGCCCGCAGCCTGCAGGCCGCGGCACTCGGCCGGCCGGTGCCCGAGGACGGCTACCGGGGCGACTACGTCACCGACGTCGCCGCGCAGGTGGTCGCGGCCGAGCCGGGCCTGCTCGAGCGGCCGGAGGACGAGCAGGCCGCCGTCTTCGCCGCCCGCGGCATCGAGGCGATGGTCGCCGACATCCGGAGCACGCTGGCCGGCTTCGGCGTGCACTTCGACACGTTCTTCTCCGAGAGGACGCTGCACGAGTCCGGCGCGCTGGAGAAGGCGGTGGCCACGCTGCGCGGGCAGGGGCACGTCTACGAGGCCGACGGCGCCGTCTGGCTGCGGACGACGACCTTCGGCGACGACAAGGACCGCGTGCTGGTCAAGGCCGACGGCGAGCCCACCTACTTCGCCGCCGACTGCGCCTACTACCTCGACAAGCGGGCCCGCGGCTTCGACCGGGTCGTGATCATGCTGGGCGCCGACCACTCCGGTTACGTCGGCCGGTACAAGGCACTGGTGGCCGCGGCCGGCGACGACCCCGACACGCACCTCGAGATCCTCATCGGCCAGCTGGTCAACCTCGTGCGCAACGGGGAGCCGGTCCGGATGAGCAAGCGCAAGGGGAACTTCGTGCTGCTCACCGACCTGGTCGAGGCCGTCGGCCGCGACGCCGCCCGGTACGCCCTGGCGCGGGCCTCGGTCGACCAGCAGATCGACATCGACGCCGACCTGTGGAGCCGGCAGACCAACGACAGCCCGGTCTTCTCCGTGCAGTACGCGCACGCCCGGATCTCCTCGGTGCTGCGCAACGCCGCCGACCTCGGGCTGTCGCTGGGCGAGCCCGGGGACGTCGACGCCGGCCTGCTCGCGCACGAGCGGGAGAACGACCTGCTGCGGGCGCTGGGCGAGTTCCCGCGGGTCGTCTCCTCGGCCGCCGAGCTGCGCGCCCCGCACCGGGTGGCCCGCTACCTCGAGGAGCTGGCCGGCACCTACCACCGCTTCTACGACGCCTGCCGGGTGCTGCCCCGCGGCGACGAGGAGGCCGGCCCGCTGACCACCGCGCGGCTGTGGCTGTGCGCGGCCACCGCCGTGGTGCTGCGCAACGGCCTCGGTCTGCTGGGCGTCTCCGCCCCGGAGCGGATGTGAGAGCGCATCCTGCCGGCCCGCTGCACGGCGGCATGACCCCGCCGCCGTCGGTCGGGCTCCCGCCGGCCGACCTCGGCGCGCTCGACCCGCAGGTGTGGCCGCGCTCGGCGGAGCGGGTCGCCGGTGAGCTGCACCTGGGCGGCAAGCCGGTCACCGAGCTGGCGCGCACCCACGGCACCCCGCTGTTCGTCCTCGACGAGGACGACTTCCGCGGCCGCGCCGCCGACTTCGCCACCGCCTTCGCCGGCGCCGACGTCCACTACGCCTCCAAGGCCTTCCTGTGCGGCCAGGTGGCCCGCTGGATCGCCGACGACGGACTGCACCTCGACGCCTGCAGCGGCAACGAGCTCGCCGTCGCGCTGGCCGCCGGCTTCCCGGCCGAGCGGATCGCCCTGCACGGCAACAACAAGTCGCTCCGCGAGCTGCGGCTGGCCGTCGACGCCGGGATCGGCCACGTCGTCCTCGACTCCTTCGACGAGATCGACCGGCTGGTGACGATGGCCGCCGACCGGGTGGCCGCGGGCGGGCGTCCGGTGCCGGTGCTGATCCGCACCACCGTCGGCATCGAGGCGCACACCCACGAGTTCATCGCCACCGCGCACGAGGACCAGAAGTTCGGCTTCTCGCTGGCCACCGGCGACGCGCTGGCCGCCGCGGTCCGGGTGATCCGTGAGCCGGCCCTGCACCTGTCCGGGCTGCACAGCCACATCGGCTCGCAGATCTTCGACACCGCCGGGTTCGAGGCCGCCGCGCACCGGGTGGTCGGCCTGCTCGGCCAGGTGCGCCAGGCCACCGGCGAGGTGCTGGAGGAGCTCAACCTCGGCGGCGGCTTCGGCATCGCCTACCTGCCCGACGACGACCCGGTGAGCCCCGCCGACGTCGCCGCGCGGCTGCGGGCGGTCGTCGCGAGCGAGTGCGCGGCGCTGGACCTGCCGGTGCCGCGACTGGCCGTCGAGCCCGGGCGGGCCATCGCCGGCCCCGGCACGGTGACCCTCTACGAGATCGGCACGATCAAGCCGGTCCGCCTCGGCAGCGGCGGGCACGGCGCACCCCAGGTGCGCAACTACGTCTCCGTCGACGGCGGGATGAGCGACAACATCCGCACCGCCCTCTACGACGCGGACTACACCTGCGTGCTGGCCAACCGCACCTCCGACGCCCCGCCGGCGCTGTGCCGCGTCGTCGGCAAGCACTGCGAGAGCGGCGACGTGCTGGTCCGCGACCTGTGGCTGCCCTCCGACGTGCAGGCCGGCGACCTGCTCGCCGTCGCCGCGACCGGCGCGTACTGCTGGTCGATGGCCAGCAACTACAACTACCTGCTCAAGCCGCCGGTGGTCGCCGTCCGGGACGGCGCCGCCACCGAGGTCGTCCGGCGGCAGACACTGGCGGACGTGTTCGCCCTCGACGCCGTCCTCGCCGACACCCCGGCGCCGTCCCCGGCGATCGACCAGCCCGCCCCCGAGCACCCCGTGGGAGCACGATCGTGAAGCCGCTCAAGGTCGCCCTCCTCGGCTGCGGGACCGTCGGCAGCGCGGTGCTGCGGCTGGTCGAGGAGCAGGCCGAGGACCTCACCGCCCGGGTCGGCCGGCCCGTGGAGATCGTCGGCGTCGCCGTCCGCCGACCCGACCGGCACCCCGACGTGCCCGCCGGGCTGCTCACCACCGACGCCCTCGGCCTGGTCACCCGCGACGACGTCGACCTCGTCGTCGAGGTCATCGGCGGCCTCGAGCCGGCCCGCACGCTGCTGCTGGCCGCCTTCGAGGCGGGCAAGTCGGTGGTCAGCGCCAACAAGGCGCTGCTGGCCGAGGACGGCGTCGCGCTCCACGCAGCGGCGGTCAAGGCCGGCGTCGACCTGTACTACGAGGCCTCGGTGGCCGGGGCGATCCCGCTGCTGCGCCCGCTGCGCGAGTCACTGGCCGGCGACCAGATCCGCCGCGTGGTCGGCATCGTCAACGGCACGACCAACTACATCCTGTCCCGCATGGCCGAGACCGGCGCCGGGTTCACCGAGGCGCTGGCCGAGGCCACCGAGCTCGGTTACGCCGAGGCCGACCCCACCGCCGACGTCGACGGGTTCGACGCCGCCGCCAAGGGCGCGATCCTCGCCTCGCTGGCCTTCCACAGCGCCGTCACCGCCGCCGACGTGCACCGCGAGGGGATCTCCGCGGTCACCGCCACCGACGTCGCCCGCGCCGCGGAGATCGGCTGCACGGTCAAGCTGCTGGCCATCTGCGAGCGGGTGCCGGGGGAGGAGGGTGACTCGGTCGCCGTCCGCGTGCACCCGGCGATGATCCCGACCAGCCACCCGCTGGCCGCCGTCGGCGGGGCGTTCAACGCGGTGTTCGTCGAGGCCGAGGCGGCCGGGCAGCTGATGTTCTACGGGCAGGGCGCCGGCGGTGAGCCCACGGCCAGCGCCGTGCTCGGCGACCTGGTCGCCGTCGCGCGCAACCGGGTGTCCGGCGCCGCGGGGGCCGGGCCCACCGCCTACGCCGACCTGCCCGCTCGGCCGATCGCCGAGACGCCGACCCGCTACCACGTCAGCCTCGACGTCGCCGACGTCCCGGGTGTGCTGGCGACCGTGGCCACGGAGTTCGCCCGGCACGAGGTGAGCATCGCGACCGTCCGCCAGGACGGGCACGGCGACGCCGCCACACTGGTCATCGTGACGCACAGCGCCCCGGACGCGGCGCTGTCGGCGACGATCGCCGCACTGCGGGAGGTGCCCGCCGTCCGCGGGGTCACCAGCGTGCTGAGGGTGGAGGGTCTGTCATGACGGAGACGCTGCGCGGTGCCGTCTCGCCGGTCTGGCCGGGGCTGATCGAGGCCTACCGGTCGCGGCTGCCGGTCAGCGCCACGACGCCGGTGGTGACCCTGCACGAGGGGGCGACGCCGCTGGTGCCGGCGCTCGAGCTGTCCCGCCGCACCGGCTGCGAGGTGTTCCTCAAGGTCGAGGGCGCCAACCCGACCGGGTCGTTCAAGGACCGCGGCATGACCATGGCCATCACCAAGGCCGTGGAGGAGGGCGCGCAGGCGGTCATCTGCGCCTCGACCGGCAACACCAGCGCCAGCGCCGCCGCCTACGCCGCACGGGCCGGCATCGTCTGCGCCGTCCTCGTGCCCACGGGCAAGATCGCGCTGGGCAAGCTCGCCCAGGCGCTGGTGCACGGCGCCAAGCTGCTGCAGGTCGAGGGCAACTTCGACGACTGCCTTGCGCTGGCCAGCAAGCTGGCCATCGACTACCCGGTGAGCCTGGTCAACAGCGTCAACCAGTACCGCATCGAGGGCCAGAAGACCGCGTCGTTCGAGATCGTCGACGTGCTCGGCGACGCCCCCGACGTGCACTGCCTCCCGGTCGGCAACGCCGGCAACATCACCGCCTACTGGCAGGGCTACCGCGAGTACGCCGCCGACGGGACCGCCACCCGCACCCCGCGGATGTGGGGCTTCCAGGCCGCCGGTGCCGCGCCGATCGTCACCGGCCACGTGGTCGAGCAGCCGACCACCATCGCCACCGCCATCCGGATCGGCAACCCCGCGTCCTGGACCAAGGCGCTGGCCGCGCGCGACGAGTCGGGCGGGCGGATCGACGCGGTCACCGACCGCGAGATCCTCGCCGCCTACCGGCTGCTCGCACGCAGCGAGGCGGTCTTCGTCGAGCCGGCCTCGGCCGCCTCGGTGGCCGGCCTGCTCAAGGTGGCTGCCGCCGGGGAGCTCGCGCCGGGGCAGCGCGTCGTCTGCACCGTCACCGGCAACGGGCTCAAGGACCCCGAGTGGGCCATCTCCGGTGCCCCCGTCCCGGTGACCGTGCCGGTCGACGCCGCCACGGCCGCCGCGCAGCTGGGTCTCTGATGGGAGGACCACGTCCTCCCCTCCGCTCGCACGCTCGCGAGGGAACCCGGGACGTGGCCGGATCCACTGTGCGGGTCCGCGTCCCCGCGACCAGCGCCAACCTCGGTCCCGCGTTCGACTGCGCCGGCCTCGCGCTGACCCTGCACGACGTCGTCGGGTTCGCCGTCGCCGACGCCGGGCTCACCGTCGAGGTGTCCGGCGTCGGGGCGGGGGAGCTGCCCACCGACGGGTCGCACCTGGTCGTGCGGGCGTTCCGCGCCGCCTGCGACGTCCTCGGGTGGTGGCCGCCCGGCTTGCGGGTGGTGGCGGAGAACGGCATCCCGCAGGGGCGGGGGATGGGGTCGTCGGCCGCCGCGGTGGTCGCCGGGGTGGTCGGCGCCTTCGAGCTGTGCCCCGACGTCGACGTCCGCGACGACGACGCGGTGCTCCGGCTGGCCACGGAGCTCGAGGGCCACCCGGACAACGTCGCGCCCTGCCTGCTCGGCGGCGCCACGCTGTCGTGGATGACCGACGGCGCCGCGCGCGCGGCCCGGCTCGCGGTCCTCCCCGGCGTGCGGCCGGTGGTCCTGGTGCCGGAGGCCACGCTGCCCACGCACGTCGCCCGCGGGCTGCTGCCCGACACGGTCCCGCACGCCGACGCCGCCGCCACGGCCGGCCGGGCCGCGCTGCTGGTCCACGCGCTGACCCGGGAGCCCGGGCTGCTGCTCGAGGCCACCGAGGACCGGCTGCACCAGCGCCAGCGCGCTGCGGCGATGCCCGGGTCGCTCGACCTGCTCGACCGGCTGCGCGCCGCGGGGCACCCCGCGGTGGTCTCCGGCGCCGGCCCGAGCCTGCTGGTGCTCGCCACGGGGGACGACGACGCGGTGCGCGACGTGAGCTCGCTCACCCCGGACGGGTGGCGTCTCCACCCCCTCGGGGTGGACCCCGACGGAGCCTGCGTGCTGCCCGCTGCACCTGGGGTATCGTCTCGATAACGAGGAACACCCTGCAGCCCAGCGGTGTTGTCCCGTCCGTGGGGTGAGTCTAGTCTTCGGCTCAGCCGCCCCCTCGGGCGAGCCTCGCGCGGGACGTTGCAGACGTTCTCACCCGTCGGCGCTGATCCGCCCCGCACCCATTCGATCCGCCGTCTGTCCCGCTGTCCCGTCATCCGGCCGGACAGGCAGGCGCCGGGTCACCCCCTGCGCTGGTAGGCGCAGGTCACCGCAGGGAAGGACCTGTACGTGAGCGAAACCACCGACCTCGCCACCGTCGGTGCCCCCGAGGGCGCCGGAACGGGCGAGGCCCCCGCCGTCTCCGGGACGGCGGGCCGATCCCGCCGCCGCGGCAGCGGGCTGGCCGGGATGCTGCTCCCCGAGCTCCAGCGGCTCGCGGCCGAGCTGGGCATCTCCGGCACCGGCCGCATGCGCAAGGGCGACCTCGTCGCCGCCATCTCCGCCCGTCAGGTCGGCAGCGGGGCCCCGGGCGGCAGCCTCCCGGCGCCCAGTGCCCCGGCCGACGACTCGACCACCGGGGCGCCCGAGCCGCGCGGCGTCGCCGCGACCGCCGCGCCGGTCGAGGCCCCCGTCAGCGGGGGCGCCAACGGCGGTCCCCTGACCGCCCCGCCGACCACCGAGGGCACCGAGAGCGCGCCCCGCCGCCGCCGCGCGGCCAGCCGCCCCGCCGGTGCACCGACCGAGGGCGCCGCCGAGCCGACCGTGGCTCCCGAGCAGGCCACCGCCGCCGCGCCGGCCGCCCCGCCCGCGGAGCGCACCGAGGGTGAGCGCACTGACGGCCGGTCCGCCGACGGGCAGGGCGAGCGCACCGACGGCGAGCGCACCGACGGCGACCGTCCGGCCCGCCGGGACCGCAACCGCAACGGGCGCGACCGCGACGCCAACGGCCGCGACGGCGAGCGTGCCGAGCGCACCCGTGACGGCAACGGCCGCGACGGTGAGCGCCCCCGTGACGGCGAGCGTGCCGAGCGCCCCGGCAACGTCCGGGACCGCGACGCCAACGGCCGCGCCGACCGCGACGGCAACGGCACCGGCCGCGACGGCAACCGCGGCCCCGACCGCGGCGAGCGCAACGACCGCGGCGGCCGGCCGGACAACCGCAACGACAACCGCAACGAGCGCGGCAACGACCGGGCCAACGACCGCGACGAGGAGGACGACGACCTCGAGGGCGGCCGCGGCCGCCGCGGGCGCCGGTACCGCGACCGCAACCGCCGCGGCGGGCGCGAGCGCTTCGACCAGCCGAACGAGCCGACCGTCAGCGACGACGACGTCCTGCTGCCGGTCGCCGGCATCCTCGACGTCCTCGACAACTACGCGTTCGTCCGCACGTCGGGCTACCTGACCGGCCCGAACGACGTCTACGTCTCGCTGTCGCAGGTGCGCCGGCACGGCCTGCGCCGCGGTGACGCCATCACCGGCGCCGTCCGCCAGCCGCGGGAGGGGGAGCGCAAGGACAAGTACAACGCGCTCGTCCGCCTCGACACCGTCAACGGCCTGGACCCCGAGCAGGCGCGCAACCGGCCGGAGTTCACCAAGCTGACGCCGCTCTACCCGCAGGAGCGCCTGCGGCTGGAGACCGAGCCGCACCAGCTGACCACCCGGGTCATCGACCTGGTCATGCCGATCGGCAAGGGGCAGCGCGCGCTGATCGTCAGCCCGCCCAAGGCCGGCAAGACGATGGTGCTGCAGTCGCTGGCCAACGCGATCACGACGAACAACCCCGAGTGCCACCTCATGGTCGTCCTCGTCGACGAGCGGCCCGAGGAGGTCACCGACATGCAGCGCTCGGTGAAGGGCGAGGTCATCGCCTCGACCTTCGACCGGCCGCCGTCGGACCACACCACGGTCGCGGAGCTGTCCATCGAGCGGGCCAAGCGCCTGGTCGAGATGGGCCACGACGTCGTCGTCCTGCTGGACTCGATCACCCGCCTGGGCCGCGCCTACAACCTGGCGGCCCCCGCCAGCGGGCGCATCCTCTCCGGTGGTGTCGACTCCACGGCGCTCTACCCGCCCAAGCGCTTCCTCGGCGCCGCCCGCAACATCGAGAACGGCGGCTCGCTGACCATCATCGCCTCGGCGCTGGTGGAGACCGGTTCCACGATGGACACGGTCATCTTCGAGGAGTTCAAGGGCACCGGTAACGCGGAGATCAAGCTCGACCGCCGGCTGGCGGACAAGCGGGTCTTCCCGGCCGTCGACGTCAACGCGTCGGGCACACGCAAGGAGGAGATCCTCATGTCGCCCGACGAGCTGGCCATCGTCATCAAGCTGCGCCGCGTGCTCGGGGCGCTCGAGCCCCAGCAGGCGCTGGAGCTGCTGCTCGACAAGCTGCGCAAGACGCGCAACAACGTCGAGTTCCTGATGCAGATCCAGAAGACGACGCTCGGCCCCGGGAACGACTGAGGAAGGACCCTCCTGTCCCCCACCCCTCGGGCTCGGGGTGGGGACAGGCGGGCCGCTCCAGCACGGCACCAGGCCACCCGCCGGCGGGCCCGGCCGATCAGGGATACTGGTCGGCCGAGCCCGCGCCGCGCGGCCGGAATGACCGGCCGGCCCTCGGCGTTCGACCACCTGAACGGCACAGACCCCGGAAGAGGCGATATGAAGCCCGGCATCCACCCCGAGTACCACACCACCACGGTGACCTGTGGTTGCGGGAACACCTTCACCACCCGCAGCACGGCGCCCGGCGGTCAGCTGACCGTCGAGACCTGCTCCGCCTGCCACCCCTTCTACACCGGCAAGCAGCGCATCCTCGACACCGGCGGCCGCGTGGCTCGCTTCGAGAAGCGCTTCGGCAAGCGCGGCGCGAACGCCGGCAAGTAGCACCCCCGACGGCGCCCGTCCCACCTCGTGTGGGACGGGCGCCGTCGTCGTGTCCAGCCCCTGTCCCGCCCGTGCGCTCCCGCGGGAGTCACACCCGCCAGAGAGGTCCCCGATGAGCAGCCCCACCGACGCCGCACCCGACCGGCTGCGCGGGCTGCTCGACGAGCACGCCGCCCTGGAGACCGAGCTGGCCGACCCGGCCGTGCACACCGACGCCGCCCGCGCCCGCCGGCTGGGCCGCCGCTACGCCCAGCTCGCCCCGCTGGTGGAGACCGCGCGGGCGCTCGACGCCGCCCGCGACGACCTGTCCGCCGCCCGCGAGCTGGCCGCGGAGGACCCGTCCTTCGCCGAGGAGGCCCGCGGGCTCGAGGTGCGCATCGAGGAGCTGACCGACCGGCTGCGCTCCCAGCTGCTGCCCGAGGACCCCGACGACGACAAGGACGTCATCCTCGAGATCAAGGCGGGTGAGGGCGGCGCGGAGTCGGCCCTGTTCGCCGGCGACCTGCTGCGCATGTACCTGCGCTACGCCGAGCGGCGCGGCTGGGCCACCGAGGTGCTCGACGCCGTCCCCGCGGACCTGGGCGGCTACAAGGACGTCGCGATCGCGGTGAAGTCCCGCACCGACGAGGGCATCTGGTCCCGGCTGAAGTTCGAGGGCGGTGTCCACCGCGTGCAGCGGGTGCCGGTCACCGAGTCGCAGGGCCGCATCCACACCTCCGCCGTCGGCGTCCTCGTCCTGCCCGAGGCCGAGGAGGTCGACGTCACCGTCGACCCGAACGACCTGCGCATCGACGTCTTCCGCTCCTCGGGCCCCGGCGGGCAGAGCGTGAACACCACCGACTCCGCCGTCCGCATCACCCACCTGCCCACCGGCATCGTGGTCAGCTCGCAGAACGAGAAGAGCCAGCTGCAGAACCGCGAGTCGGCGCTGCGCGTGCTGCGCTCCCGGCTGCTGGCCGCGGCCCGCGACGAGGCCGCCGCCACCGCCAGCGACCAGCGCCGCAGCCAGGTCCGCACCGTCGACCGCAGCGAGCGGGTGCGCACCTACAACTTCCCGGAGAGCCGCCTCTCCGACCACCGCGTGGGGTTCAAGGCGCACAACCTCGACCAGGTGCTCGACGGCGAGCTCGACCCGGTCATCGACGCCCTGACCCGGGCGCACACCGCCGAGCTCCTGGCGGCCGGCTCCTGAGCCCGCGTCCGCTGCTCGCCGACGCCGCCCGCCGGCTGGCCGAGGCAGGCGTCGAGTCGCCCCGGGTGGACGCCGAGCTGCTGCTCGCCCACGTCCTCGACGTGCCGCGCGCCCGCCTGCTGACCCTCGACGACGTGCCGGACGGCGCCGCGGCCCGCTTCACCGCGCTGCTCGACCAGCGCGCCGCCCGCGTGCCGCTGCAGCACCTCACCGGCCGGGCGCCGTTCCGTCACCTCCAGCTGGCCGTCGGGCCCGGCGTCTTCGTGCCGCGGCCGGAGACCGAGCAACTCGTCGAGTGGGCGCTGGTCTGCCTGGCCGACGTCCCCGAGCCGGACGTCGTCGACCTCGGCAGCGGATCGGGCGCCATCGCGCTGTCGATCGCCGCCGAGCACCCCGGCGCGCGGGTCACCGCCGTCGAGCGCGACCCCGGCGCGATCGAGTGGACCCGGCACAACGCCGCGCTGAGGTCCGCCGCCGGTGACCGGCCGGTCACCGTGCTGGCCGGCGACATGACCGACCCGGCGCTGCTGACCGACCTCGACGGCACCGTCGACCTCGTCGTCTCCAACCCGCCCTACGTCCCCGACGGCGCCCGCGTGCCGCGGGAGGTCGCCGACCACGACCCGCCGCTGGCGCTGTGGGGCGGCCCCGACGGCCTCGACGTCGTCCGCGGGCTGCTGCGGACCGCCGCCCGGCTGCTGCGTCCCGGCGGTGCGCTGGGCATCGAGCACGCCGACCAGCAGGGCGGGGCACTACCGGCCCTGGTGCGGTCGGCCGGCGGCTGGACCGACGTCGCCGACCACCCCGACCTGGCCGGGCGCCCGCGTTTCACCACCGCCCGGCGGGCGGCGGGACCGGCTGGGGGAGACTGACCGCCCGTGGCCGATCTCTACGACTGCACCGACCCCGAGGCGCGCGCCGCCGGGCTGGACGCCGCCGCCGCGGCGATCAGCCGCGGCGAGCTGGTCCTGCTGCCCACCGACACCGTCTACGGCGTCGGGGCGGACGCCTTCTCGCCCGCCGCCGTCACCGGCCTGCTCGCCGCGAAGAACCGCGGCCGCGCGATGCCGGTGCCCGTGCTCGTCGGGGAGGCCTCCACCCTGGCCGGCCTCGTGATGACCGTGCCGCCGGTCGCCTCCCGGCTGGCCGAGGCCTTCTGGCCCGGCGGGCTGACCCTCGTGGTCGAGCACGCGCCGTCCCTGGCCTGGGACCTCGGGGACGCCGAGGGCACGGTCGCCGTCCGGCTCCCCGACGACGACGTCGCGCGCGACCTGCTCCGCCGCACCGGTCCGCTCGCCGTCTCCAGTGCCAACCGCTCCGGCCGGCCCGCCGCGACGACGGCGCAGGAGGCGGTCGACCAGTTGGGCGAGCACGCCGCGGTCGTCCTCGACGGCGGTCCGCGGACCGGGTCGGCGGCCAGCACGATCGTCGACTGCACCGGTCCCGTGCCGCGGGTGCTGCGGATCGGCGCGGTGCCCGTGGCGGCGCTGCGGGAGGTCGTCCCGGAGACCACCGACTGAGAAAGGACCCCCCTGCCCCCCACCGCTCGCACGCTCGGGGACGCCCTGGAGGGGCCGGGTCTCTGCTCCCGCTCGGTCACAGGTGGGAGCGCTACCGTGGGTCGACCGGCCCGTCGTCCCGCACCGGCCCCGCCTCGCCGTACCGCCCTGTCGTCTCGCCCCCGGGAGCCACCGTCGCGATGAGCACGCCAGCCGCGCGCCCGGCCGGGCTCCCGAGCGGTCCTCGTCGAGGCTGAGCCGTGCGCGAGTACGCCGTCGTCCTGCTGACCGCTGCGTTGGTGACCTTCCTGGCCACCCCCGTCGTGCGGGTCGCCGCGATCCGGCTGCGGATGATGGCCGCCCCCCGCGAGCGGGACGTGCACGTCATCCCGACCCCGCGCGGCGGGGGAGTGGCGATGTACCTCGGTGTCGCCGCCGCGGTGCTCGTGGCCACCCGGCTGCCGGCGCTGCAGCGCACCTTCGACGACTCGCAGACCATCGCGGTGCTCGTCGCCGGCGGGTTGATCTGCCTACTCGGCGTCCTCGACGACAAGTTCGGCCTCGACGCGCTCACCAAGCTGACCGGCCAGATCGCCGCCGCCGGTGTCATGGTGCTCATCGGGGTGCAGCTGGCGTACCTGTTCCTGCCGGTGGCCGACATCGGGACCCTGGTCCTCGGCTCCCAGGTCGGCGTGCCGGCGACCATCCTGCTGACCGTCGTCACGGTCAACGCGCTGAACTTCATCGACGGCCTCGACGGGCTGGCCGCCGGGGTCTCGGCGATCGCCGCGCTGGCCTTCTTCGCCTACAGCTACAACCTCAGCCGGGTCGGCTACGACGACGTCGCCAGCGCCCCGGCCCTGATCACCGCCGTGCTGGCCGGCGCCTGCCTGGGTTTCCTGCCGCACAACTTCAGCCCGGCGCGCATCTTCATGGGCGACTCGGGATCGATGCTCGTCGGGCTGATGCTGTCGGCGGCCGCGGTCTCCGCGACCGGGCAGACCGATTCGCAGACGCTGGGCTCCGCGGCGAACCTCCTGCCGCTGACCCTGCCCCTGCTCGTGCCGATCGCGGTGCTCTTCATCCCGTTCGTCGACCTGCTCCTGGCCGTCGTGCGGCGGACCCGGCGTGGCCAGTCGCCGTTCTCGCCCGACAAGATGCACCTGCACCACCGGCTCCTGGCCATCGGCCACTCGCACCGCCGGGCGGTGCTGACCATGTACTTCTGGGCGGCTCTCCTGTCCTTCGGCGCGGTGGCCCTGTCCATCACCGGCGGCCAGGCGGAGCTGCTCGTCGTGATCGGGGTGCTGCTCGCCGTGGGAGTCGTCGTCGTCCTCAGCCCGCACGCCCGGCGCGCGGCCCGGGAGGCCCGGGCCGCCGAGATCGCCGCGCAGCGACGCCGCAGCCGCGCCGCCCACCCGACGGCGCGCACCCCCCGCGCGGTCGCCCCGCCGCCCGGCCCGGCCGGTGCCGCGGACCGCCCGGACACCGCACCCGCCGTGCGTCGGACCAGTGCCGGGCAGGTGATCCCGTGACCCGCCTCCCGCAGGAACGACCCGGCTGGGACCTGTCCTTCCTCCGCGTCGGCGTCCTCGTGACCGCGGCGGTCGCCGCCGTCGCCGCGCTGGTCGTCGGGTTGGTGGGCGGCTGGGCCGACGCCGCCGGCGTGCTGGTGGGCGCGGCGGTGGTGACGTCCTTCTTCGTCGTCTCGGGCGTGGTGATCGCCTGGGCCGGGCGGATCGACGACACCCTCACCCTGCCGGCGGCGCTGGGCACCTTCTTCGTCAAGGCGCTGGTCCTCTTCGCGGTCCTCAACGCGCTGCCCGAGGACGGCTGGCTCGACCGGCTCACCATGGCCTGGTCGGTGATCGTCGGCGCGCTGCTGTGGAGCGGGGTGCAGCTGCGCTGGGTCTGGACCAGGCCCCTCTACTACGTGACGCCGCCCGCACCACCCGGTCAGGCGACGGCCCCCCCGGCACCGGAGAGGCCCACGACACGCGGCTGATAGTGTCCCGGCGATGGCCGAGGACGACCCCACCCGTGGGGAGAACCGGCCTCGACCTGCGCGAGAGGCCCCGCGGGGCAGCGGTGCCGAGACCGGCTGGGCCGTCACGGGGACGCTGATCTCCGGGCTGATCGTGTGGGGCGGGGCCGGCTGGTTGCTCGACCGGTGGCTCGACACGCGTGTGTTCGCGCCGGTCGGCATCATCCTCGGCATGGCGGTCGCCATCTACCTGGTGGTCGCCAGGTACGGCGCGCTTCCCCCGTCATCAGGGGCGCCGACCACCGGCAAGGACCAGGGCGGACGACGGAGCCGGCCCAGGACGCAGAAGGGACGACGGTGACCTCCAGCGCCCTCGCGCTCGTAGACGTGCTCGCGGTCGAGGAGAGTGGTGGTGGGGACGGCTTCCAGGCCCCTGGCCTGAGCGAGTTCTACCCCGAGCCGATCGCCGAGTTCTCGCTGCTCGGTGTCGACTTCGCCATCACCCGCATCACGCTCGGCTTGTGGATCGCCACCCTGGCGATGCTCGTGTTCATGGTCCTGACGGTGCGCAAGCCGCAGATCGTCCCCGGCAAGCTGCAGTTCGTGGGTGAGAGCGGCTACTCGCTCGTCCGCGACGGCATCGCCCGCGACGTCGTCGGCCCCAGGGGTCTGCCCTTCGCGCCGTTCCTGGCCGCGCTGTTCTTCTTCATCCTCGCGAACAACCTGATGGCGATCATCCCCTTCGCGCAGATCTCGCCGATGTCGAAGTTCGCCTTCCCGCTGGTGCTGGCCGCGATCTGCTGGGTCATCTACATCTACATCGGCATCCGCGAGCAGGGCGCCGGCCGCTACTTCAAGGACATCCTGTTCCTGCCGGGCGTGCCCAAGCCGATGTACGTCCTGGTGACGCCGATCGAGATCCTGCAGAACTTCGTCGTGCGGCCCTTCACCCTCGCGGTCCGGCTCTTCGCCAACATGTTCGCCGGCCACATGCTGCTGGTCGTCTTCTCCCTCGGCGCGGTCTACCTGTTGAGCCGCGACAACTTCTCGATCGTCTTCGGGCCGATCTCGGCGCTGATGGCGATCGTGATGACCTTCTTCGAGCTGCTGGTCATCTTCCTGCAGGCCTACGTCTTCACCGTGCTGATGGGGACCTACCTCAACGGCTCGATCGAGGCCGAGCACTGAGCCCCGGGCTCGGCCGCACCGCTCCACCCGGACCGCACCACCCGCACGACCCCCGCCAGCCGCCCGGAGACCCGGGCGACGACACAGGAGGAACACCCCTTCATGGACACTCTCGCTGAGCTGACCGGCAGCATCGGCTCCGTGGGCTACGGCCTCGCCGCGATCGGCCCGGGCATCGGTGTCGGCATCGTGTGGGCCGCCTACATCCAGGCCACCGCCCGCCAGCCCGAGTCGGCCGGCCTGACCCGCACCTACGCCTTCCTCGGGTTCGCCCTCTCCGAGGCCCTGGCGCTGATCGGCTTCGTCGTCCCCTTCGTCTTCGGCACCTGATCCGTACCTCCGGGTACGGGCACCGACACCAGACAGGGACACTGAGACCATGAGCATCCACGCTGCGGAGAGCGCCAACCCGCTCATCCCGCCGCTCGGCGAGATCGTCATCGGCCTGATCGCGTTCGCGATCGTGCTGGTGGTCTTCTTCAAGCTCATCGCGCCGCGCTTCGAGCAGGTCTTCCGGGCACGTCGGGAGGCCATCGAGGGCGGGATCGAGCGCGCCGAGGCGATGCAGGCCGAGGCCAAGGCGGCGCTGGAGCGGTACCGCGCCCAGCTGGCCGAGGCGCGCACCGAGGCCGCGCAGATCCGGGACCAGGCGCGCGCCGAGGGGCAGCAGATCCTCGAGGAGCTGCGGGCCCAGGCGCAGGAGGAGTCGGCGCGCATCGTCGCCCGCGGCGAGGAGCAGCTGGCCAGCTCCCGCCAGTCGGTGGTCAACGAGCTGCGCGGTCAGATCGGCGCCCTCGCCGTCGACCTGGCCGGCCGTGTGGTGGGCGAGTCCCTCGAGGACGACGCCCGCCGTCGCGGCACCGTGGACCGCTTCCTCGACCAGCTCGACGGCATGGCCGCCGGCGGTCCGTCCGACGGGCGGACCGGCAGCACCGTGTTCGTGCCCGGCGGCGACCGCTGATGGACGCCTCCAGCCGGGAGGCGATCGCGCTCTCGCGCGAGCGCCTGGCGGAGATCACCCGTGGGGCCGCGGCTCCGGGGGTGCTCGCCCTGGCCGAGGAGCTGTTCGCCGTCGCGCGGCTGCTCGAGGGCAACGTGACGCTGCGGCGGGCTCTGTCCGACCCGTCCGGCAAGCCCGCCGACCGGGCCGCCCTGGCCGGCCGCATCCTCGACGGCCGGGTGTCGGAGGCGACCGTCGACCTGGTCCAGACCGTCGCCCGGCAGCGCTGGTCGCGGCCGCTGGACCTCGTCGAGGCCGTCGAGACCCTCGCCACCGAGGCCTCGCTGGACGCCGCGGAGTCCCGCGGTGAGCTCGAGGGCGTCGAGGACGAGCTGTTCCGGTTCGGCCGGATCGTCGTCGGCAACCGCGAGCTGACCCGGATCCTCTCCGACGACCGCGGTTCCGTGGAGGGCAAGACGGCGCTCCTGGACCGGCTGCTGTCCGGCCGGGTCAGCCCGGTCACCGAGCAGCTGCTGCGGAACTCGCTGACCTCCCGGCACGTGGGTACCGCGGGGAACCGGGTCGAGCGTCTCTCCGAGGCCGCCTCCGCCCGGCGCGGCCGGTCGGTCGCCCACGTGATCACCGCCCAGCCGCTGAGCGCGACGCAGGAGCAGCGGCTGCGGGACGTGCTCGGCCGGATCTACGGGCGGGCGATCGGCCTGCAGGTGACCGTCGACCCCGACGTCCTCGGCGGCCTGGTCGTCCGGGTCGGCGACGAGGTCATCGACGGCAGCGTCGCCCACCGGCTCGAGGCCGCGGGCCGCCGGCTCACCGGCTGACGTCGCGGGTACCCGCTCACCCGAACCACCCGACAGCACCCAGCACCACCACCCAGCAGGGAAGAGGACGCGAGCCATGGCCGAGCTGACGATCTCCGCGGACGAGATCCGCAGTGCCATCCAGAACTACGTCACCGAGTACTCCCCGGACGTCTCCCGGGAAGAGGTCGGGACCGTCACCGAGGCCGGCGACGGCATCGCCCGTGTCGAGGGTCTGCCCTCGGTCATGACCAACGAGCTGCTCGAGTTCGAGAGCGGCGTCCGCGGCCTGGCCCTCAACCTCGACGTCCGCGAGGTCGGCGTGGTCGTCCTCGGTGACTTCGCCGGCATCGAGGAGGGCCAGCAGGTCCGCCGCACCGGCGAGGTCCTCTCGGTGCCGGTCGGCGACGGCTACCTCGGCCGCGTCGTCGACCCACTGGGCAACCCCATCGACGGCGCCGGCCCGATCCAGACCACCGGCCGCCGCGCCCTCGAGCTGCAGGCGCCCTCCGTGGTGCAGCGCCAGTCGGTCAAGGAGCCCCTGCAGACCGGGATCAAGGCCATCGACGCCATGACCCCGATCGGCCGCGGCCAGCGCCAGCTGGTCATCGGCGACCGGCAGACCGGCAAGACCGCCATCGTCACCGACACGATCATCAACCAGCGCGAGGCCTGGGCCACCGGTGACCCGGCGCAGCAGGTCCGCTGCATCTACGTCGCCGTCGGCCAGAAGGGCTCGACGATCGCCGCCATCCGCTCCTCCCTCGAGGAGGCCGGCGCGATGGAGTACACGACCATCGTGGCCGCTCCGGCGTCGGAGTCGGCCGGCTTCAAGTACATCGCCCCCTACACCGGCTCGGCCATCGGCCAGCACTGGATGTACGAGGGCAAGCACGTCCTCATCGTCTTCGACGACCTGTCCAAGCAGGCCGAGGCCTACCGCGCCGTCTCCCTGCTGCTGCGCCGCCCGCCGGGCCGCGAGGCCTACCCCGGGGACGTCTTCTACCTCCACTCCCGCCTGCTGGAGCGCTGCGCGAAGCTCTCCGACGACCTGGGCGCGGGCTCCATGACCGGGCTGCCGCTCATCGAGACCAAGGGCAACGACGTGTCGGCCTACATCCCGACCAACGTCATCTCGATCACCGACGGGCAGATCTTCCTCGAGACCGGTCTGTTCAACTCCGGTGTCCGCCCGGCGATCAACGTCGGCATCTCCGTCTCCCGGGTCGGTGGCTCCGCGCAGATCAAGGCGATGCGCTCGGTCGCCGGCCGGCTGCGGCTCGACCTCGCCCAGTACCGCGAGCTCGAGGCGTTCGCCTCCTTCTCGTCGGACCTGGACGCCTCCAGCCGCGCCACCCTGGACCGCGGGCAGCGCCTGGTCGAGCTGCTCAAGCAGGGCCAGTACCAGCCCTACCCGGTCGAGCGCGAGGTGGTCTCCCTGTGGCTGGGCACCACCGGCAAGCTCGACCGCGTCCCGGTCGGTGACGTCCGCCGCTTCGAGTCGGAGTTCCTCGACCACATCGGCCGCAACGAGACCGGGGTCTACGACGAGATCCGCACCTCCAGGCTGCTCGGTGACGACGCGGTGCAGAGCCTCGAGCGGGCGGTCGAGGCCTTCTACGGCACCTTCACGACGTCGGACGGCAGCTCGCTGAACGAGCCGGAGGCCGAGGCCATGGACGCGTCCGAGCGTGGCCAGGAGCGCGTCCAGGTCAAGAAGGGCTGAGGCGATGGCCGGTTCGCTCCGCGCGCTGCGGCGTCGCATCCGCTCCACCCAGTCGACGAAGAAGATCTTCTCGGCCCAGGAGCTGATCGCCGGCGCCCGCATCGTGCGCGCCCAGGCCCGGGTCGAGGCCTCCAAGCCCTACGCCCGGGAGATCACCCGCGTGCTGTCCGCGCTGGCGTCGTCGGCGTCGCTGGAGCACCCGCTGCTCACCGAGCGGCAGGACGCCCGCCGCGCGGCGGTCCTGGTGATCACGTCCGACCGCGGGTTCGCCGGCTCGTACAACGTCAACGTGCTCCGGCGCACCGAGGAACTGCTGTCACTGCTGCGGCAGGAGGGCAAGGAACCGGTCCTCTACGTCGTCGGCCGCAAGGGGGAGACCTACTACTCCTTCCGCGACCGCCCCATGGAGGAGACGTTCACCGGCTTCTCCGAGCAACCCGGCTACGCCGACGCGCAGGCAGTCGGCGGCGTCCTCATCGATGCGTTCACCGCAGGTGAGGGCGACGACGAGGCCGCCGGCCCCGGCGGCGGGGTGGACGAGCTGCACATCGTCTACACCGAGTTCCGCTCACTGCTGGCGCAGGTCCCGGTCGCGAAGCGGATGGCCCCGCTGGAGGTCGAGGAGGTCGAGGAGTTCGACTACGAGCGTGAGGACCGCGAGGCCGGCCGCACCGGCGACAGCGGCGTCCCGACCTCCTACGAGTTCGAGCCCTCCGCCGAGGCGCTCCTCGACGCACTGCTGCCCAAGTACGTCACCACCCGCATCTACGCGGCGATGCTCGAGGCGGCCGCCTCGGAGTCGGCGTCGCGCCGGCGGGCGATGAAGTCGGCGTCCGACAACGCCGAGGAGCTGGCGAAGAACCTGTCCCGCCAGGCCAACCAGGCCCGGCAGGCGGAGATCACGCAGGAGATCAGCGAGATCGTCGGCGGCGCTGACGCGCTGGTCACGGCGGGCGCCGACGACTGACCGACCGTTCCCGCCGTCGCCACGGACGGGGACACTGGAACTGAGACACCACCGAAGCCCGAGGGCAGGAGAGCACTCCCCATGACCGTCACCGAGGACCGTCTCAACACCCAGTCGACGCAGGGCACCGGCCGCGTCGTGCGGGTCACGGGGCCGGTCGTCGACGTCGAGTTCCCGCGCGACGCGATGCCGGACCTGTTCAACGCCCTGAAGGTGGAGGTCACCCTCGCCGACCTGGGCAAGATCCTGACCCTCGAGGTCGCCCAGCACCTGGGTGACAACGTGGTGCGCACGATCTCCATGGCCCCGACGGACGGCCTGGTCCGCGGTGCCGCCGTCACCGACACCGGGTCCGCGATCTCCGTGCCTGTCGGCGAGGCCGTGACCGGCCACGTCTTCAACGCGCTCGGCGAGTGCCTGGACACGCCGGGCTACGGCGAGGACGTCCTGCACTGGTCGATCCACCGGCACGCGCCGCGGTTCGACCAGCTCGAGGGCCGCACGGAGCTCCTCGAGACCGGCATCAAGGTCATCGACCTGCTGACCCCGTACGTGGCCGGCGGGAAGATCGGCCTGTTCGGTGGTGCCGGCGTGGGCAAGACCGTGCTGATCCAGGAGATGATCCGCCGGGTCGCGCAGGAGTTCGGTGGCGTGTCGGTGTTCGCCGGCGTCGGCGAGCGCACCCGTGAGGGCAACGACCTCATCACCGAGATGACCGAGTCCGGCGTCATCAACTCGACCGCGCTGGTCTTCGGCCAGATGGACGAGCCGCCGGGCACCCGGCTTCGGGTGGCGCTCTCGGCGCTGACGATGGCGGAGTACTTCCGCGACGAGCAGAACCAGGACGTGCTGCTCTTCATCGACAACATCTTCCGGTTCACCCAGGCCGGCTCCGAGGTCTCCACGCTGCTCGGCCGCATGCCGTCGGCGGTGGGCTACCAGCCGACCCTGGCCGACGAGATGGGCGAGCTGCAGGAGCGGATCACCTCGACGCGGGGTCACTCGATCACCTCCCTGCAGGCGATCTACGTGCCCGCCGACGACATCACCGACCCGGCGCCGCACACCACCTTCGCCCACCTCGACGCGACGACGGTGCTCTCGCGGCCGATCTCGGAGAAGGGCATCTACCCGGCCGTCGACCCGCTGGACTCCACCAGCCGGATCCTCGACCCGCAGTACGTCGGGCAGGAGCACTACCAGGTCGCCCAGACGGTCAAGCAGATCCTCCAGCGCTACCAGGAGCTGCAGGACATCATCGCGATCCTCGGCATCGACGAGCTCTCCGAGGAGGACAAGGTCACCGTGCAGCGCGCACGGCGGATCGAGCGCTTCCTCTCGCAGAACATGTTCGTGGCCGAGGCCTTCACCGGTCAGCCCGGCTCGTTCGTGCCGCTGTCGGAGACCCTCGAGGCCTTCAAGGCGCTCACCGAGGGCAACTACGACCACGTGCCCGAGCAGGCCTTTTTCATGTGCGGTGGCCTCGAGGACCTCGAGCGCAACGCGGAGAAGCTCAAGCGCGGCTGAAGAAGGACCCCCTGCCCCCCGCCGCTCGCGAGCTCGCGGCGGGACCCTGCAGGGGGCCACGCAGGACGGCCGGGTCCCCTCGCGGGGGACCCGGCCGTCCTGCGTTCCGGCGCCGGTCGGAAAGCGCGGTGGTACCGGCATCCTCACGGTGGGTCGGGACGCACCGCGCGCCCGGTACGACGTGGTTGCCCGGCGGCCTCGGTGGGAAGAGGCGTGGCGGCCGCGCCTCAAGCCGGGGAGCTCCTCTGCCGATCGAGCAGGTGGCGGCCGGAGAGACCGGACGCGGGGGCACGGGAGACGACGATGGACTGGCTGGACGGCACGAGCACGGACGGCACGCAGCTGCGGCTGCCCGGTGCCGGCGCACTCGACCCGGGCTGGACCTGGCCGCCGTCGGCACCGGTGCCGCACGTCGACGCCACCCGCTTCGACACCGAGGACTGGGCTCCGGCCTCGACGGTCCGCCACCCGTGGGTGCGGGTCGGGCGCTGGACCCTGCTCTACCGCCGGGCGGCCTGAAGAAGAGGCCCCTGCCTCCACCACTCGCAGGCTCGCGACGGGACCCTGCAGGAGGGCCGCCCGCCCGGCCGGGTGAGCCCCGGACGACCCGCGCCGGACACGCCCGGGCCCGCCGCTAGAGTGAGCTCGACCGTCGCCGTGCCCGTCCGGCCGGCGTCCCAGCACCGCTCGTCGGTGGACCCGGAGGAGTGTCGTGGCGACCCTGCAGGTCGAGTTGGTGGCCGTCGAGCGGACGATCTGGTCCGGTGAGGCGAGCATGGTCATCGCCCGCACGACCGAGGGCGAGATCGGCGTGCTGCCGAACCACGCCCCCCTGCTCGGTGAGCTCGCCCCCGGCGGCGTCGTGACGATCCGCACCGTCGAGGGCGAGGACCTCGTCGTCGCCGCGCACGGTGGCTTCCTGTCGGTGACCTCCCAGGGGGTCTCCATCCTCGCCGAGACCGCTGAGATCTCCTCCGAGATCGACGTGGAGCGCGCCCGCGAGGCCCTGCGGCGTGCCGAGGGGGACGGGGACGACCCCGAGGCCCTCGCTGCCGCCCGCCGCGCCCAGTCGCGGTTGCGGGCCGCCGGCCAGGCCGACTGACCCGACCGGCCCCACCCGCACGACCCCGCCGGTGACCACCTTCCTGATCGTCCTGGCCGTGACGCTGGTCGTCACGCTGGTGGTCGCCTTCCTGCTCCGCCGCCGCCTGCTGCTCACCGGGCTCGGCGCGGTCACCATGTGGCTGCGGCCCCCCGGCAGCTCCCGCTGGTCGGTCGGGGTGGCCTGGTACGGCGGGGACGCGCTGCTCTGGTACCGCGGCCTGTCCCTCTCGGTCCGCCCGCAGCAGCGCCTGTGCCGGAGCGAGGTGCGCATCGAGAGCCGCCGCGGAGCCGGCCGCGACGACGTGGCCCTGCCCGACGACGTCGTCGTCCTGTCCTGTGCCACCGGCAGCGGCCGCAAGGAGCTGGCCATGGAGCCCTCGACGGTCACCGGCTTCCTGTCCTGGGTGGAGTCGGCGCCCCCGGGACGCTAGCGGCCCCGTCCCGAGGCTCGCGCCGAGCGTGCTCGGCGTGAGGAGGACGGGGTCCTCCCTCAGCCCCGGGCCGCGCGCTGGGCGTGCACGCCGCTGTGCGCGCCGGGCTCCCACAGCACGTCGCCGCCCGGGTTGGCCTCCCGGGCGAGGATGAACAGCAGGTCCGAGAGCCGGTTCAGGTAGCGCGCGGTCTCGGCGTTGGTGCGCTCGCCGTCGGCCTCGAGCAGCGCCCAGACGCTGCGCTCGGCCCGCCGGGCGACGACACGGGCCTGGTGCAGCAGCGCGGCCAGCGGCGTCCCGCCCGGGAGGATGAAGCTGGCCAGCGCCGGGAGCGCCTCGTTGTGCTCGTCGCAGGCCGCCTCGAGCCGCTCGGTGTACGCGGGGGTCACCCGCAGCGGCGGGTACTGCGGATCGGGCACCACCGGGGTGGACAGGTCGGCCCCGACGTCGAAGAGGTCGTTCTGGACGCTGCGGAGCAGCTCGGTCAGCTCCGGGGACGGCGCGCCGAGCGCCAGGGCGACGCCGAGCACGGTGTTGGCCTCGTCGACGTCGGCGTAGGCGACCAGCCGCGGGTCGGTCTTGGCCACGCGGCTCATGTCGCCGAGGTGCGTCTGGCCGGCGTCACCGGTCTTCGTGTAGATGCGGGTGAGCCGGATGGTCATGGCTCCTGAGACTAGGCGGTGGGGAGGGCCTGCAGCGGCGCCGCCGTAGGGTGTGCCGGTGCAGTGCTTCGAGGTGACCGGCGGCACGGCCCTGACCGGCCGGGTGCGCGTCACGGGGGCGAAGAACAGCGCCCTCAAGCTCATGGCCGCCGCGTTGCTGGCCTCCGGGCGGACCACCGTGGAGGAGGTCCCCGACATCCTCGACGTCTCGATCATGAGCGAGGTGCTCCGCCGGCTCGGCTGCGGCGTCACGTACGAGCGGTCGGGGCAGCACGGCGGGGGCGGGCGCGTGGTCGTCGACGTCCCCGAGGCCCCCGCGACCGAGACCGACTACGACCTCGTCCGCAAGATGCGCGCCTCGATCAGCGTGCTGGGCCCGCTGGTCGCCCGCTGCGGCAGCGCCCGCGTCGCCCTGCCCGGTGGCGACGCCATCGGCTCGCGCGGCCTGGACATGCACATCTCCGGTCTCGAGCGGCTCGGCGCCTCGATCCACAGCGAGCACGGCTTCCTCGTGGCCAGCGCGCCGCGGCTGCTCGGCACCTCGATCTGGCTGGACTTCCCGTCGGTCGGCGCCACCGAGAACCTGCTCATGGCCGCGGTGCTCGCCGAGGGCACGACCGTCATCGACAACGCCGCCCGCGAGCCGGAGATCGTCGACATCTGCTCGATGCTCACCGCGATGGGCGCGCGGATCGACGGCGCCGGCACCTCCACGCTGACCGTCGAGGGCGTCACGCACCTCGAGCCGGTCACCTACTCGACCGTGCCCGACCGGATCGTCGCCGGCACCTGGGCCATCGGCGCGGTGATGACCCGCGGCGACGTCGTCGTCGAGCGGGCCGTGGCCGAGCACCTCGCCGTCCCGCTGGACAAGCTGACCAGCGCCGGCGCCACGGTGGAGGTCGTGCCCGACGGCGTCCGGGTCGCGATGGAGGACCGGCCGCGTGGGGTCGACGTCGTGACGCTGCCCTTCCCGGGCTTCCCGACCGACCTGCAGCCGATGGCGGTCGCGCTGGCGGCCGTGTCGACCGGCTCGGCGCTCATCACCGAGAACGTGTTCGAGGGCCGGTTCATGTTCGTCAACGAGCTGGTCCGGCTGGGCGCCGACGTCCGCATCGACGGCCACCACGCCGTCGTCCGCGGCCGGGAGCGGCTCTCCAGCGCCCCCGTGCTGGCCACCGACATCCGTGCCGGGGCCGGGCTGGTGCTGGCCGGGCTGGTCAGCGACGGCGTCACCGAGGTGCAGGACGTGCACCACGTCGACCGCGGCTACCCCGACTTCGTCGAGCAGCTGCGGGGCCTCGGCGCCCGGGTGCAGCGGACCACCCGCACCGACGGGAGCTAAGCGGCCGGGAAGGAGGCGGCCAGCTCGCGGGCGCGGGCGGCGTCCTCCGGGAAGACCAGGACGTCGGCCCGGTGTGCCGCGGGGAAGCGGACCGTCGAGCGGATGCCGGCGTCGGAGAGCACCGCGCGCAGCGCCAGGGCCGACTCCCGGCGCGACAGGGTGGCCACGCGGGTGAGCAGGCCGTCGTCCGACGGCGCCGGTCGCCGGCGTGCGCTGCCGGTGCCCCCGGTGCCGAAGGCCCACCGCATGAACAGGGCCAGCAGGACCATCACCACGACCGCGACGACCGGTCCGGCGATGTAGCTGAGGCTGCCCGGCTGGAGCACCCCGTCCCCTCTCGGCCACGCCGGTCGGGGCCCTGGTCGGCCCGGCCGTGCACGATCGAGTGTGCCACCGCCGACGTCCCCCCACCGGGTCTGCTACTCGCCGGTAGGTGAGCCCTACACTCCGCGGGCATGCCGTTCCCTTCATCGCCGAAGGAGCGCGACCGCCCCTGGGTCATGCGCACCTACGCCGGCCACTCCTCGCCGGCCGAGTCCAACGCGCTCTACCGCCGCAACCTGGCGAAGGGGCAGACCGGACTGTCGGTCGCCTTCGACCTGCCGACCCAGACCGGGTACGACCCGGACGACGAGCTCGCCGTCGGGGAGGTCGGCAAGGTCGGGGTCCCGGTGACGCACATCGGCGACGTGCGCGCGCTCTTCGACGGCATCCCGCTCGACGAGATGAACACGTCGATGACGATCAACGCGACCGCGATGTGGCTGCTGGCGCTCTACCAGGCCGTCGCCGAGGAGAACGGCCACGACGTCGCGCAGCTGGCGGGGACGACGCAGAACGACATCATCAAGGAGTACCTGTCGCGCGGGACGTACGTGTTCCCGCCCGGGCCCTCGATGCGGCTGATCACCGACATGGTCGCCTACACGGTGACGGCGATGCCCCGGTGGAACCCGATCAACATCTGCAGCTACCACCTGCAGGAGGCCGGCGCGACGCCGGTGCAGGAGATCGCCTACGCGATGAGCACCGCGATCGCCGTCCTGGACTCGGTGCGCGACTCCGGCCAGGTGCCGCCGGAGCGCTTCGGCGAGGTCGTCGCGCGGATCTCCTTCTTCGTCAACGCGGGCGTCCGCTTCGTCGAGGAGATGTGCAAGATGCGGGCGTTCACCCAGCTCTGGGACGAGCTGACCCGGGAGCGCTACGGGGTGGAGGACCCGGCGCACCGCCGGTTCCGCTACGGCGTGCAGGTGAACTCGCTGGGCCTGACCGAGGCGCAGCCGGAGAACAACGTCCAGCGGATCGTGCTGGAGATGCTCGCGGTCACCCTGTCCCGCGACGCCCGCGCCCGTGCCGTGCAGCTGCCGGCCTGGAACGAGGCGCTGGGCCTGCCGCGCCCGTGGGACCAGCAGTGGTCGCTGCGGCTGCAGCAGGTGCTGGCCTACGAGACCGACCTGCTGGAGTACGAGGACCTCTTCACCGGGTCGGTCGTCGTCGAGCGGAAGGTCGCCGAGATCGTCGAGGGTGCCCGCGCGGAGATCGCCCGGGTGCAGGGGCTGGGCGGGGCGGTCGCCGCCGTCGAGTCCGGCTACATGAAGGGCCAGCTGGTCGCCTCGCTGGCCCGGCGCCGGCGGAGGATGGAGAGCGGGGACGACGTCGTCGTCGGCGTGAACCGGTTCGGGACCACCGAGCCCAACCCGCTGACCGCCGACCTGGACACCGCGATCATGGTCGTCGACCCCGCCGTCGAGGCCGCTGCCCAGGAGGCGGTGCAGAAGTGGCGGGCCGAGCGGGACCCCGAGCCGGTCCAGCGGGCGCTGGCGGCGCTGCGCGAGGCCGCCGGCAGCGACGTCAACCTGGTGCCGGCCACCCTCGACTGCGCCCGCGCGGGCGTGACGACGGGGGAGTGGGCCGGCGTCCTGCGCGAGGTGTTCGGCGAGTACCGCGCCCCCACCGGGGTCGCCGCCGCCACCGGGGGCGGGGAGGCCGACGAGTCGCTGACCGCCGTCCGCGAGCGGGTGCGGGCCACCGGTGACGAGCTGGGCGGCCGGCTGCGCTTCCTGGTCGGCAAGCCGGGCCTGGACGGGCACTCCAACGGGGCCGAGCAGATCGCCGTCCGCGCCCGCGACGCCGGGTTCGAGGTCGTCTACCAGGGCATCCGGCTCACGCCGGCGCAGATCGTCTCGGCCGCCGTCGAGGAGGACGTCGACGTCGTGGGACTGTCGGTGCTGTCCGGCTCGCACCTGCAGGTGGTCCCGGCGGTCCTGCGCGGCCTGCGCGAGGCGGGCCTGGACGACGTCCCGGTGGTCGTCGGCGGGATCATCCCCGACGGCGACGCCCGCCGGCTGCGCGAGCAGGGGGTGGCCCGCGTCTTCACGCCCAAGGACTTCGGTCTCACCGACATCATGGGGCAGGTCGTCGACGTGGTCCGCGAGGCCCGCGGCCTCGACGAGCGGGTGCCCGCTCCCGCCTAGATCGGGGGAGTCAGACCCGGGGGCCGAAGCGGACGTCGACGCCGGGGGAGAACAGCACGCTGTCCGGCGGGCCGCCGATGCCGGGCAGCCCCGCCGCGGCGAGCAGGTCGCCGTCGCAGGTCAGGAGCTCGGCGCGGTGCAGCGGCCAGGCCGGGTGCTCGTTGGGCCAGTAGCGCGTGCGGCCGAAGGCGGTCTGGTGCAGCCCCCAGCGCCCGGTGAGGAAGCGCTCGAGCGGCCCCGGGTCGGTCAGCCGCGGTCCCACCTGGAGCTCGACCCGGCTGCCGGCGCCGCGCGGGCCGGGCCAGCGGCGGCGGGAGGTGTAGGTCAGCCGGTCGCCGTCGTGGGTGAACCGCATCCGCGCCCACAGGTAGGGCAGCCCCGCGGCCCGGGCGACGAGCACCGGCAGCAGCCGGTCGGCGTCGAGCGAGCGGAACACCACCCCGCGGCGGCCCTGCCCGTCGACGGAGTACAGCCGGACGTTGGTCTCGAGGAAGCTGCCCGCCCACGGCAGTCCGGGAGAGCCGAGCACGCCGATGCGGCGCATGCGGAAGGGCACCAGTCCCACCCAGGTGCGCCCGTCGTGGACGTCGGGACGGGTGCCCGGCGGCAGCAGCGGCGCGACGTCGGCGGGGTCGGCCGCCCAGTGCAGGAACGCGACGTCGCGCCAGCCCTGGGTGAACAGTGTCCGCCCGGCGGCGCGCGGCGCGGTGTCGGTGACCTCCTCGGGCGCGGGTTGCACGTCCCCAGCCTCCCAGCTCCGTTGCCGGGTGGCGCCCGGTCGTGGTGAGGTCGCTCACATGACTGCAGAGGGCGCTCCCCGGGTCGAGCGCGACGGTGACGTCGTCCGCATCACCCTGTGCCGGCCGAAGCGGCGCAACGCGCTGTCCCGCGAGCACCTGGGGCAGCTCCTGGCCGCCGTCACCGAGGTGGGCCACTCCGACGCCGCCGGCATCGTGCTGGCCGCCGAGGGGCCGGTCTTCAGCGCCGGGCACGACTTCACGGACGTCCTCGACGCACCACTGCCGGAGGTGCGCAGCCTGCTGGCGCTGTGCACCGAGCTCATGGAGACCATCCAGTCGGTGCCGCAGGTCGTCCTCGCGCGGGTGCACGCCCTGGCCACCGCGGCCGGCTGCCAGCTGGTCGCCTCCTGCGACCTCGCCGTCGCGGCGGAGTCGGCCGGCTTCGCCGCCCCGGGCGGCAAGGGTGGCTGGTTCTGCCACACGCCCATGGTGGCCATCGCCCGCAACGTCGGCCGCAAGCGGGCGATGGAGATGGCCCTGACCGGCGACGTGGTCGACGCCCGGACGGCGCTGGACTGGGGTCTGGTCAACCGGGTGGTGCCCGACGGCGAGCTCGACGCCGCCGTCGACGACCTGATGGGCCGCGCGATCCGCGGGTCGCGGGCCAGCAAGGCGTGGGGCAAGCAGACGATGTACGCCCAGCTCGACCGGCCGGAGCGTGACGCCTACGCGACCGCGATCGAGGTCATGGCCGCCGCCAGCCAGATCGACGGCGCCCGCGAGGGCATGCGGTCGTTCCTGGAGAAGCGCCCGCCGGTCTGGACCGATTGAGGGGAGCCGAGTCACCGGACGGTGAGGTCGGCGCAGCCGCTCTCGTGCGGCAGCACCGGCCGGAACGCGACCGACCAGCGGCTGCCGTCGGCGGCCACCCACGGCGTGAGCGTGTTCGCCGGGGCCGCGGCGGCCAGCAGGTCGGCCGCCTGCTGCCCGGTCGCGCTCACGCAGGTCAGGTCCGCCCCGAGCGGCGCGCCGGGCAGCTCCGGACCGGGCCAGGGCACCTCGGGCTGGGGGAGCTCGGGGTCCCCGCCGGAGTAGGGGTGGACGACCGCCGCCACCGTCTGCGGCACGAACGGCTCCGTCGTCCCGGGCAGGCCGGTCAGCTCGTCGAGCAGGTCGCGCAGCCGCCCGCGGGCCCCCCGCTGCTCCGCGGTCAGTGCGTCGTCGGCGGTCTCGGCCAGGGCGTACGCCTCGCGGACGGCGGTGCCCTCGTCGGTGACGAGCGTGAAGCGGGTCGTCGTCGCGTCGGCCAGCGGGGGCTGCCCGAGGTCGCCGGTCTCCGTCACGCCCGCGGCCACCGCCCGGTCGACCAGGTCGCGCACCGTGGCCGCGTCGACCTCCTGCACCTGCACGCTCGGCAGCGCCGGTGCCGGCCAGACGGCGATCTGCGGACCCTGCGTGAGCACCCGGCCGTCGGCGTACACGGTGACCAGCGGCAGGCGGGTGGCCAGCTCCTCCGGCGTGGTGAAGCCGCCCGTCGCCGCGACCTGGAGGACCAGGCCGGACGGCAGCGGCGACGGACCCGACGCCGACGTCGCGCCGGCGTCCCCGGGCACCCCGCCGGAGCCGCCCTGGGCGCAGGCCGTCAGCACCAGGAGGAGGGCCAGCGCGGCGACGCGGCCCGGGGTCCTCGACGTGGCGGTCCTCGTCACGGTCCTCCGACGCCCGGGCGACCGCTCCGGTTCCCGACACCCGGGTGGACCGGACCGGTACCGTCGGCGCCCGTGCGTCTGGTCATCGCCCGCTGCTCGGTCGACTACATCGGGCGGCTGACCGCCCACCTGCCTCCCGCCTCCCGGCTGCTGCTGGTCAAGGCCGACGGCTCGGTCTCGGTGCACGCCGACGACCGCGCCTACAAGCCGCTGAACTGGATGACGCCGCCGTGCTCGTTCAAGGACGAGCTGGTCGACGGCGCAGGCACCTGGACGGTGACCAACAAGGCCGGCGAGCAGCTGGTCATCACCATCGAGTCGGTGGAGCACGACTCCTCGCACGAGCTGGGAGTCGACCCAGGCCTGCAGAAGGACGGCGTCGAGGCCGAGCTGCAGCGGCTGCTGGCCCTGCACGTGGAGACCTTCGGGCCCGGCTGGCAGCTGGTCCGCCGCGAGTACCCGACGGCGATCGGCCCGGTGGACCTGCTCTGCCGCGACGCCGACGGCGCCACGGTGGCGGTGGAGGTCAAGCGGCGCGGGGAGATCGACGGCGTCGAGCAACTGACCCGCTACCTGGAGCTGCTCAACCGCGACCCGCTGCTGGCGCCGGTGAAGGGCGTGTTCGCCGCGCAGGAGATCAAGCCGCAGGCGCGGGTGCTGGCCACCGACCGCGGCATCGACTGCGTGACCGTCGACTACGCCGTCCTCAAGGGCACCGACGACCCCACCCAGCGGCTCTTCTGAGGCCGCTACCCGCCGCTGCGGGGAGGCCGGAGAGGCCAGGAATACCGGCGAGTAGGCCGGGTGGGACACTGCCCCGGTCAAGGCACGGGAGGAGATGGCAGCGTGGCCAGAGAACTGACCGAGGTCGGCGTGGTGGGCCTGGGCACCATGGGTGCGGGCATCGTCGAGGTCATGGCCCGTGCGGGCCTGTCGGTGACCGCCGTCGAGGTCAACGACGACGCGCTGGCCCGCGGCCGGGCGCACATCGAGACCTCGACCCAGCGGGCGGTCACCCGCGGCAAGCTCGAGGAGGCCGAGCGCGAGGCCATCCTCGGGCGCGTCCGGTTCACCACCTCGCTGGAGGACCTGTCCTCGGCCGAGCTGGTCGTCGAGGCGGTCCCGGAGCGGATGGAGCTCAAGACCGAGCTGTTCGCCCAGCTGGACAAGATCTGCCCGCCCGACACCATCCTCGCGACCAACACCTCGAGCCTGTCGGTGACCGAGCTGTCCGTGGCCACCGGCCGGCCCAGCAAGGTCATCGGGATGCACTTCTTCAACCCGGCACCGGTCATGAAGCTGGTCGAGATCGTGCGCACCGTCGTCACCGAACCCTCCGTCGTCGAGGACGTCGAGGCGCTGGCCGCCCGGCTGGGCAAGGTCGACGTCACCATCGGCGACAAGGCCGGGTTCATCGCCAACGCGCTGCTGTTCGGCTACCTCAACCACGCGGTCGCCATGTACGAGAACCGCTACGCCAGCCGCGAGGACATCGACGCGGCCATGCGGCTGGGCTGCGGCCTGCCCATGGGCCCGCTGGCGCTCATGGACCTCATCGGCATCGACACCGCCTACGAGATCCTCGACACGATGTACAAGCAGTCGCGCGACCGGCTGCACGCACCCAGCCCGATCATCAAGCAGATGACGACCGCGGGTCTGCTGGGCCGGAAGTCCGGCCGCGGCTTCTACACCTACGCCGCGCCGGGCTCGGCCGAGGTCGTCCCCGACGAGGCCACGCCCGCGCCGGGCAGTGCCGCCGAGGGGGCCCGCCCGGTCTCGACCGTGGGCGTCGTCGGCTCCGGGACGATGGCCACCGGGATCGTCGAGGTCGTCGCCAAGGGCGGCTACGACGTGCTGTTCCAGGCCCGCTCGGCGGAGAAGGTCGACGCCGTCGCGACCGCGCTGCGGAAGTCGCTCGACAAGCAGGTGCTCCGCGGGCGGCTGGACGAGGCCGGCCGCGACGAGGTGCTGGCCCGCGTCCGGGGGACGACGTCCCTCGACGACCTCGCCGACCGCGACCTGGTGATCGAGGCCGTCGTCGAGTCGCTGCCGGTCAAGAAGGCGCTGTTCGCCGCCCTCGGCGAGATCGCCAAGCCCGGCGCCGTCCTCGCGACGACGACCTCCAGCCTGCCGGTCATCGAGTGCGCCAAGGCCAGCGAGCGCCCGGGCGACGTCGTCGGCCTGCACTTCTTCAACCCCGCGCCGGTGATGAAGCTGGTCGAGGTCGTCAGCACCATCGCCACCGCGCCCGACGTCGCGGCGACCGCGCACGCCGTCTGCACGCAGCTCGGCAAGCACGCGGTCTCCTGCGCCGACCGCGCCGGCTTCGTCGTCAACGCGCTGCTGTTCCCCTACCTCAACGACGCGGTGAAGATGCTCGAGGCCCACTACGCCACGGCCGACGACATCGACGCCGCCATGAAGGTCGGCTGCGGCTACCCGATGGGGCCCTTCGAGCTGCTCGACGTCGTGGGCCTGGACGTGTCGCTGGCCATCGAGCGCGAGCTCTACACCGAGTTCCGCGAGCCCGGCTTCGCCCCGGCGCCGCTGCTCGAGCACCTCGTCACCGCCGGGTACCTCGGCCGCAAGACCGGCCGCGGGTTCCGGGACCACTCCCGGCACTGAGGCGCCCGTGCCCCGCCGGGGACGACCGCGTAGCGGGGGGCGGCCCACCGGCCGCCCCCCGCTGCGTCGTCCCGACCCCGTGGAGGAGGCTGGCGACGGCGACTGGGTGGTCCGTGCCGTCACCGGGTCGGCGACCGGCAAGACCTACCGCTGCCCGGGCTGCGACCAGGAGGTCCGCCCCGGGACACCGCACCTGGTGACCTGGCCGGCCTACGCGCGCGACTCCGACCTCGAGCCGTGGGACACCGACTCCGCCGCGGACTGGCGGCGGCACTGGCACACCGCCTGCTGGCGGGCGCGGGACCGCCGCCGGTGATCGAAGGACCTCCCTGCCCCCCACCACTCGCAGGCTCGCGGTGGGCCCCTGCAGGGAGGCCGCACTGACCGGAGGGCCTAGGCAAGCCGCGCGAACGCCACCACGTTGTCCTCGTAGCTGCCCACCGAGCGGTCGAAGTCGCCGCCACAGGTGACCAGCCGGAGCTGGGCGTCCGCCGTCGGCCCGTAGACGGCGCGGGTCGGGAAGGCGTCCTTGGGGTGCCGCTCCACGCGGGTGACGGTGAAGCGGGCCGTCGTCCCGTCGGCGCGGTCGACGAGCACCTCGTCCCCGGCGGTGAGGTCGCGGAGCCGGTGGAAGACCGCGGGTCCGTCGGCGGAGTCCACGTGACCGGTGACCACCGCCGGCCCGACGGCGCCCGGGACGGTCCCCCCGGCGTACCACCCGGCGGTGTCGGGCTCGGCCGGGACCTCCAGCGCCCCGGCGGCGTCCAGCCCGAGGTCGGCCAGCCCGCTGTCCACCCCGATGGCCGGCACCCGCACCCGCGTGGGCGCGGCGGGGGTGGCCTCCGGCCGCTGCGCGAGGACGACCGGTGCCGTCGCGGTGCCGGCCGTCGCGGTGCCGGCCGGGGCCGTGGGGGTGAGCAGGGCGAGCGCGCCGGCGCCCAGGGCGAGGACGACCAGGACCAGCCGGAGCGTGGCCGGCCCGCGCCAGCGGGACGCGCGGTGCTGCGCCTGCCGGACGGGGGCGCGGTGGCGCGGCCGG